>CAUWFN010000030.1:0-23969 GCA_963558075.1 uncultured Clostridia bacterium
CTTACTTTTTTATATAAATTTGTTATAATAATATAGAATAAATATTTTTGAGGTGATTTTATGCAGATATTAGATAGAATTTCAACATGTAACGGATGTAGTGCCTGCATTGTAGGATGCAAGGCAAGTGCAATCAAGATGGTGCCTGACGAAAATGGCCTCAAGCACCCTGTAATCGATGAGAATGGATGCACTAAATGCAACAACTGTGTTTTGTACTGTCCAGTATTTAACCCTGTTGAACTTCCAGAGTTTGATACATTTTATGAATATAGAGAAGAGTTTTATCACAGAGATATGCCAAAGGTTTACAGACAGACTATGCGTTCACTCAAAGAGGGAACTACTACTCAGTTTACAGGTACTTTGTGTCAGATAGCAGGTCTTAAATCTCTTATGGGCGATAAGTTGAGTCATGACCTTGTTATATATCCTCTATTCTGTGATCCTGATAATCCAGAAAGAGAAGAATGCAGAGACTGCGTTTTCTGGAAAAAGGAAGAAAAATAAAGATGGAGTCGCTGTCAGAAAGAAAGCAGAACTTCCGATTAGAAGTAAAGAAAGTTCCGGACCTTTCATATTCCGAAAGGGATAATATTTCTTCAGCCATAGCAGAAAGGCTGATTCATATGCCACAGTTTAATAGCTCAAGCAGCATATTTGCTTTTGTAGGCATAGGAAATGAGCCTGATACATCAGCCATTATTGAGCATGCTCTCAAAGCAGGCAAAAGAGTTAGCGTACCTCTTTGTATGAGTGATGGAATAATGGAGGCTAGGGAAATTCACAGTTTATCTGAACTTAAGACGGGTAAATATGGAATAAAGGAGCCGGGGATAGAGTCTCTTGTTGTAGCGCCGGAGGCGATTGATTTTGTTCTTGTTCCATGTGTAGCATGTACGATGGATGGAAGAAGGCTTGGCCACGGAAAGGGCTACTACGATAGATTCCTTCCTAAGACTGAGGCTCTGAGAGTCATGATTTGTGCACAGCGTTTTGTCTTTGATGATATTCCATCAGATGAGCTTGACTGCAAATCAGACTTTGTTGTAACCGAAAACGAATGCTATAGCGCTTTGAGATAGAAATCTTGCAAGGGAAAAGCAGGCAGAGGGCTTTTTCAAAAGGCGCGAGCATTAGTTATATAAATCAATTTTTGTAAACAATGAAAGGAGAACATATAAATGGCAGATTGTAATCACGATTGCGGTTCATGCAGTGCAAACTGTGCAGACAGACAGGAAAACCCTGGAATCCAGAAGGCACCTATGAACGGTATGTCAAACGTAAAAAAAGTTATCGGCGTAGTGAGCGGTAAAGGTGGAGTAGGTAAATCATCAGTAACTTCTATGCTTGCAGTTGCAGCAGCATCAAAGGGACTGAACGTTGCTATTCTTGACGCTGATATCACAGGACCGTCAATTCCAAAAGCATTCGGAATCAAAGATAAAGCACAGGGAAATGACACTATGATTCTACCAGTTATGACTGATCTTGGAATCAAAGTAATGTCAATCAACCTACTGTTAGAAAATGAGACAGACCCTGTAGTATGGAGAGGTCCTATCCTTGGCGGAGTTGTTGAACAGTTCTGGAGCGATGTAGTATGGGGAGATATCGATGTTATGTTTGTTGATATGCCACCTGGAACAGGTGACGTAGCTCTGACAGTATATCAGTCACTTCCTGTAGATGGCATTGTAATCGTTACATCACCTCAGGAGCTTGTATCAATGATCGTAGAAAAAGCTGTTAAGATGGCAGACATGATGAACATTCCTGTTAAGGGAATCGTAGAAAACATGTCTTACTTCGAATGTCCTGACTGCGGAAAGCAGCACAAGATTTTCGGTGACAGCCATATAGATGAAATCGCATCAAGATATGCAATTCCAACAGTTGCAAAACTTCCTATGGATCCTGCAGTAGCAAAAGCATGTGACCTTGGACAGGTAGAAGAACTTAAGGAATCAAATCTTGACGAGCTGATTGACAGCCTGTAAACAAAGACTCAGGAGGGTGATTTATGCCCTCCTTTTTGTGTAAATACAGTTAAAAGGGAATGCGGAGGCAGTTTATGAATATTTTTAAAAAGAGTGGATACAGAATAGTAGAGTTATCCCTTATGCTAGGACAGAAGTTTCTGAACTACGGCGTGCCAGAGCTTATCGAAGGAGATGGCAGCATCAGAAAGCTTCCTGCTAAGATGAAGGAAGACGGCGTAACAAAGGCTATGGCCGTAGCAGGAAAAACTGTTTCTACTAACGGAATTATGAATGGATTTATGGAAGCGGCAGAGGAGGCAGGCGTTGAGATTGTAATCTTTGACGGAGCACTTCCTAACCCTACAATAGAAAATGTAGAGGATGCCGTAAAAATGTATAACGAAACTGGCTGCCAGGCCTTTGTTGCTTTTGGCGGTGGATCTTCTATGGACTGTGCAAAGATTGCAGCAGCTAGAGTAGGAAATCCATCAAAGTCTGTAGAGGACATGGGCGGTGTGCTTAAGGTGAGAAAAAAGGCAGAGCCTATATATGCTGTGCCTACAACCTCCGGAACAGGTTCAGAGGCTACTATTGCGGCAGTTGTTGTAAATACTCAGACTGAGCATAAGTACAGCATAATGGATCCAAAAATCTTGCCGAAGGTTGCAGTTTTAGACCCTTCACTGACTGTATCGATGCCGAAATCTGTAACAGCAGCAACAGGTATGGATGCGCTGACTCATGCGGTAGAATCATATATCAATAAGTTCGGATCAAAATTTGCAGACGAAAATGCAAAGAAGGCTGTTAAGCTTATCTTTGATAATCTGAAGAAGGCTTATGACGATGGAAACGATATTGAGGCAAGAGCAAATATGCTCAAGGCTTCTTGGTATGCGGGAATCGCCTTCACAAGAAACTGCGTTGGATATGTTCATGCTCTAGGACATCCTCTAGGAGCAAAATACAATCTGCCACATGGAAAGGCTATGGCAGCTATACTTCCTATCGTTCTTAAGGAGTATGGTGCTGATGCGGCAAAGCCTCTTGCAGAGCTTGGCGAGCTTGTTGGAATTAAGGGTGCAAATGAAGCTGAAACAGCAGGAAAATTTGTACTGGAAATTCAGAAAATGAACGAATATATGGGAATTCCGTCCGGATTTGATTTTATCGAGGATAGTGATATGGATCAGATGGCAGCATATGCACTAGCGGAGGCTAACAGCACTTATCCTGTTCCTCAGCTTTGGACAAAGGAAAAACTCATTGAAATGTACAGAAAAATAAAAGAAAACTAGTTATAAGGAGAGAGTTTCGGTGATTTATATAGGTTATTTAATTTCGGTTGTATTTGTAGTCTGGCTTGCTATTAACGCTGCAAGATATGCGAACATGCTAGATAGAAACTCGAAAATGGCAGGTGCATTTATCGGTGCAGTAATTCTTGCTGTCGTAACATCTATGCCTGAGTTTTTTACAAGTATTTCCGCAATAACAATATTTGATATGCCTGATTTTCCGGCAGGAAATGTTCTCGGAAGCAATATTTTTAACCTCGTAATCGTATCTGCGGCGATTCTTGTTTATAGAAAGCGTTTTACGAAGGCTAAAATATCCGGAATCTACTCAAGAGTTGCAGTTATTCTTCTGATTATGTATGCGATTATCGGAGCGGTTTTCGGCGGAGTTTTGAATGCATCTATCGGACATTCGAGCATCGTATCTCCTTTGATAATTCTTATATACATCCTTGCTGTCAAGTATATATCTGTTGCTCATGATGATACAGCAGACGAGGCGGCTCTTAAGTTTATAGCATCAGCAGATAAATCCCTTGAGGGAAAAGCTGCTCTAAAGCGTCTGATCGTTACAGGGGTGCTTCTTCTGATTGCCAGCGCAGCTATGACTTATACTGCAGGACTTATTACTATCAGACTTGGATTTGAAGGAGGATTTGGAGGAGCTATATTCCTTGGAATTGCGACATCAGTACCTGAACTGACATCGCTAATTACCCTTTTTAGAGTGAAAAACTACGATATTGCTGTGGGAAGCATGGTGGGAAGCAATCTGTTTAACTTCTCGATTCTTGCGCTGACAGATATAATATGTAGAGAAGATATGTACCTTGTAGGACAGGCAAAGACACCAGTAATGGTTGTTACAGGAATTCTGACAACAGCTATATTCTTGTTCATGCTTATGGAAAGAAAGAATAACAAGAAAATCGAGGTTGTGTGTCCTGTTCTAATACTCTTATGCTATGCGGCGTTTTTTGTAATTTAGCGCCGGCCAGATTTTGAATTTTTTCGGTGTCTCGGAAAAGTTTAGTTAGGGAAATGTGAATCTGAAGAAAGGTAGCCGAAAGGCTCCTTGCATATTAAAATAAGAGGAGAAAATGTATGGAAAATATTTGCAAGAACTGTAAGATTTGTAACGGAAGAGCGTGCAGAAACACTATTCCTGGACCTGGATCTAAGGGTGTGGGAGATACTGCAATCAGAAACTATGACAAGTGGCAGGAAATCAGAGTTAATATGGACACTCTGGTAGAAAATAAGCCTGTATCTGCAGAGACTACTCTGTTTGGTAGAAAGTTTGCAGCACCAGTGTTTGCAGGTCCTGTAGGTGCAGTGAAAATGCACTATGGTGATAAGTATGACGATCTTCAGTATAACGATATCCTGCTTCCAGCATGCAGGGAAACTGGAATTGCTGCTTTTACTGGGGATGGAATGGATGACCAGGTTATGGTTTCCGCCTGCGAATCCCTGAAGAAGGAAGGCGGATACGGAGTTCCTACAGTTAAACCATGGAACAAAGAAAAGGTTGACGAAAAAATGGCTCTCGTGAGAGATTCCGGAGCTTTTGCGGTAGCAATGGATATAGATGCTGCAGGTCTTCCATTTCTCAAGAACATGCAGCCTCCTGCAGGAAGCAAATCTGTAGAGGAACTGCGCGAGATCATAGCTGATGCAGGAGTACCTTTTATTGTCAAGGGTATCATGACTCCGAAGGCCGCGCTTAAAGCGAAGGAAGCTGGTGCTGATGCGATTATCGTAAGTAACCATGGCGGCCGCGTGCTTGACCAGTGTCCTGCAACTGCAGAGGTTCTTGAGGATATTGTAAAAGCAGTTGATGGCTCAATGACTATTCTTGTTGACGGAGGAATCAGAAGCGGCACAGATGTATTTAAGGCTTTAGCTCTTGGTGCTGATGGCGTTTTGATTGCGAGACCTTTTGTTAATGCTGCTTATGCAGATGGTGCTCAGGGCGTAAAGGATTATGCGGCAAAGATTATTGCAGAGCTTGAAGATACAATGACAATGTGCGGCGCTCATACTCTTGAAGAAATTACAAGAGACATGGTGTTCACGAAATAGAAGGAGGTAATTATTATGTTACATGAAGTAAGTTTTAAGTCTTTTAACGAAAGAGACACAGTTTACGGATGGGTATATGTACCTGCAGCTAAGCCAAAGGGAATTGTGCAGCTTGTGCATGGCTTTGGTGAGCACTCCAGAAGATATTTCCACATGATTGTTCGTTATCTTGAGGCAGGATACATCGTTGCTGCAGACGACCATGTAGGCCATGGAAAAACTGCTATGGAAAATGATTCATGGGGTAACTGGGGCGAAAAAGGTCCTCACACAATGATGGAAGATGAACATAAGCTAAAGGAACTTGTTCAGGAAATGTACCCAGGAATTCCTTATTTCATGTTTGGACACAGCATGGGTTCAATGATTACAAGAGATTTCATGACAAAATATGGCGATGAGCTTGATGGCGCTATAATTTGCGGAACA
Source organism: uncultured Clostridia bacterium (assembly GCA_963558075.1). Classification (GTDB taxonomy): domain Bacteria; phylum Bacillota; class Clostridia; order Peptostreptococcales; family Anaerovoracaceae; genus CALHKP01. The sequence continues at coordinate 5,798 of CAUWFN010000030.1, forward strand.
CCTGGAGTTATCAATGTTTCTGAGGAGACTATGGCAAAGATTCAAAAGCTTATCGATGAAGGCAAGGGAGACGAGGCAGATCCAGATCTTACAGTTGAGCTGATAGGATGGATGTGCGAAAGATGCGGAGAAATCAAGTTAGGAAATGAGTGGATTTGCCATGATGAATACGTTCAGACTGACCATGCTCTTGATCCTTTCGATGCGTTTACAAAGCCTACAACAAACAGATCTCTGCGTGATTTTGTTAATATGTTTGCTCAGATTACAGGAGTAGAATGGGCAGAAAATGTTCCAACAAAGCTTCCTATATATAATATTGCAGGAGATGAAGACCCTGTAGGACAATATGGAGAAGGTGTGTACCAGGTTGCAAACTGGCTGATTTCAACAGGCCACAATGTAAAAACAAAGATTTATTCAGGATACAGACATGAAATCCACAATTATGCAGACATCAAAAATGAAGTTTCAGATGGAATCATAGAGTTCTTAGATTCTATTTCGATGGCAAAATAATGTAATATATGCGAAAGCAAATGCGTGGCATATACTAAAATAAGTTAATAAAGGGAATCCGCTAATGCAAAAGTCTTTAGCGGATTCCATTTTTGTATAAAGAAACCCCGTGTTAGAAACGGGGTTAAGTCCAGCTTTTAGGACGCTTTGAGCTTGCGACCTGAGGTTTTATGTCGGCTTTATAGTTTCACCCAGCTATAAATCGACTCTGTTTACAGGTCTCTCTTCGATAAATCCTCGCAGGCTATCGGCTGATATGTTGATGATTCTCTGTCTTGTGTCCTGAGTCATCCAGGCAATGTGAGGCGTTATGATGCAGTTTGGAAGTCCGATTAAAGGGCTTGGCTCTTTTGGTGGTTCAACTGGGAGAACATCGATTCCGGCTGCTGCGATTTTGCCTGATTTTAGCGCCTCTGCAAGATCATCTGGATTAATTAATCCGCCGCGTGCAGTGTTTATTATCACGGCGCCGTCTTTCATTTTTGATATAAATTCTTTGTTGATAAACATGCGGTTTTCCTCTGTAAGAGGGCAGTGAAGTGTTAGGAAATCTGATTTTTTAGTAGCTTCTTTGTTGCGGCTATAGATGTTTACCTGCATGCCAAAGGCCTCTGCAATTTCAGCCACCTTTTTTCCGATGTTTCCGTATCCTACGATTCCAAGACTTTTTCCATTTAGAAGGTTTAGAGGTTCACCGACAAAGGTGAAGTCCTCTGACTTGTACCACTCACCTTGCTGAGTTCTTTTGTTGTAGTCTGCTATGTGGTTTGTAAGGGCAAGAATGAGAGCAAAGGTGTGCTGAGCCACCGCATCTGTTGAGTATGCGGGCACGTTGCATACTGCTATACCTTGCTCTTTTGCGTATGAAACATCAACATTATCATATCCTGTTGCAAGGACACCGATAAATTTCACTTCTGGGCAACTTTTTAGAATTTCTGCGGTAATTTTACATTTGTTTACAAAAAAGCCGTCACAGCCTTGTATACGCTCTATGATGAGGTCCTGAGGTGTTCTATCGTATACTGTTAGGTCACAGAGGCTAGAAATTGGGCTCCAGTCGATGTCACCGGGGTTAGTTGTGTATCCGTCTAAAACTGTAATCTTCATATATATGATCCTTTCTTTTTAATGTGGGCATGAGATTTGGCATCAAAACTGCTGCGGTGCACGAGCGTGCTTTTTTCGGTTTTGAGTGAATCTGGCATCAAAACTTGCTAAAACGCAAGATTTTTTTTGATCAAATCAGAGGCGGAACGCTTTGATGCGCTAAAGATAATTTATTATACCACAACGGTATGAATCTATGGTACAATGAAAGTTATAAATCAAAAAAAGATATTTAATAAAGTTGTTTTACAACAGACTGGAAAGGTGAGAGGGTTTTTCCGCATATTAAATGCAAAGAATGCCCGGTGAGTGTTATGAAAAGAATTATTGCAGCATCAAGAAACAGACACAAAATCGAAGAGATAGAAGCAATCACGGCAAAATACGGCATGAGCATCGTATCACGTGATGATGCAGGGCTTCCAAAGACAGAGATTGAGGAAGATGGTGTGACTTTTGAGGAGAATTCCTACAAAAAGGCATACGAAATCATGAAGATGTCCGGCGAAATTACAATAGCAGACGATTCCGGCCTTGCTGTTGAATATCTTGGCGGTGAGCCTGGGGTTTATTCTGCACGTTTTGCTGGCGAGAATGCAGGTGATGAGAAAAATAACGAAAAGCTTCTGAATATGCTAGAAGGCGTATCTTACAGCGACAGAAGAGCTATGTTCGTTTCAGTTATAACTATGGTATTTCCGGATGGAGAAACTATTGTTGCAAGAGGAGAGTGCCCAGGTCATATAATCGATAGACCTGTTGGAGAAAACGGATTCGGATACGATCCTTTGTTTGTTCCTGACGGCTTTCAGAGAACTTTTGCTCAGTTAACTCCAGAGGAGAAAAATCGTATAAGTCATAGAGCAAAGGCGCTAGAGAAGCTTGAGGTCCTTTTGGAGGGGAAAGGATTTGTTCAGGAAGGCTAGCGATAAGCTTTGTTCAGGAAGATTAGTGAGAAGTTACTACTAAGTGTCGCCGTAAATTGTCTTGCTTTAGAGGTAGGGGCAGAAGGTGACATGTTGAGATATTGATTTTAGAGGGAATGACATTCAGGGAAAGTAACAGCGGTATTAATGAAAGGGGTGTTTTATGGAAAGCAGAAAAACAAGAATGCTGTTTCTGTGCATCAAGCAGTACAGAGACCCGTATTATCAGGGAATAGCGGCTCAGCTTGCTTTCTTTTTTATGCTTTCAATCGTGCCGACTATGATCGTTTTGTCTCAGCTTCTTGGTATTATGGATGTTTCTTTGGATTTTATCCAGGAATGGATTCACAAGTATGTAGAGAGCGAAATGGCAGATGCACTTGGATATCTCGTTGACTACAAGCCCGTTGCGACTACTAACGTCATGCTCATTTTGATGGCTGTATGGGCAGCTTCGAGAATACATTTTTCACTTATAAGGGTTACAAATTACACATATTCGGGAGGGCAGGATTCCGGTCACTTCTGGAGAGAAAGAGTAAGGTCTCTTCTGACTATGATTATCACGCTCTTTACTATGGCGTTTATGATTGTAATTCTTATTTACGGGGAGACAATATTCCACAGGATTCTAGGTCTATTTATAGATGCAAGCGCGTTAGAATGGTTCTTTAACATATTCAAATGGCCAGTTGCGGCAGGAATGTATTTTCTGATGGTATCTATAAACTACTATATTTTGCCGAAGGAGAAGAAGAAATATAGGGACATACTTCCGGGAAGTATTTTTAGTTCAATAGGCATGATGGTTGTGACAGTAGGATACTCTATATATGCAAGTCATGCTGTTAACTACGACCTTATTTACGGCTCTCTTGCAAGCATTGTTGCGTTGATGTTTTGGCTTTATTTCATATCATGGGTGCTGTGTTTGGGCATACTTGTCAATAAAGCTTGGCAGGATACGGAATAGTAAAAAATGTATATTTACTGCATAAAAAACAAGATATATGCGAATTAGCGTATAAATATACCGCAACACAATTGTATTTCTTAAGAAATCTTAAGAAATATTAAGAAGCTTAAAACCTTGAAATTTCAATAGTTTCAAGGTTTTTATTTTGTGAAAGTTATGTGAAAATTAATAAAATCTGTTGACAAGACAATGCATATAACTTAATATAACTATTGTGATTGGAAGAGGTGCATATCATATACACAGATTCCACTTCACAGAAAAAGTTGCCTCGATTTGTAGATTCTAAAGGCAGTTTTAAAAACTTCATTTTTAAGCGCGTCTGTATAGATTCCGATAATCCGATTGGAAAGTACAGATACGAGAAAGGATTACCGAATGAATTTTTTAGAAGAACTAAAATCTAAGAAAGCGACCGTAGCGGTTTTAGCAGTACTGATTTCATCAGTTCTTGCCATAACTTTGATTTCGTCAACTGTTACAGCATATGCTGCTAATGTAGATTATTACGATCTGAAAGTTGGAGACAAGACTCTTGCAGTTGTTGACTCAAGAGAAGATGCTGAGAAAATCGTTGAGGGCGTAAAAAACTATTACGTTGCAGAGGGTGCTGAAGTATTGTCAGTTAGCTGTGATCCTGCAATTGAAATTGTAGAGCACAAGTACAACAAGACAAACGATAAGCTACCGAAACTTGCTAAGGACAACCAATCAGTAATCGACCATATTATAGCAGGCGAGGTAACATCAGCTACCTACACTGTTAAGGAAGGCGATACAATCTGGACAATTGCCGAAGCAAAGGGAATATCTGTAAACGAACTTGCAGACATGAACAAATCACTAGATGTTGAAAATATCTTTATTGGCGATGAGATCAGCTTTGTTGAGGTTAAGCCTTATGTTGAAATAACAACAGAGATGAAGCTTACTTCAGAAAAGAGCATCCCTTTCGAAACAACAGAGGAAGCAACTGACAGCCTTTACGAAGGTGAAACTGAAGTAAAGACTGAAGGCGTAAATGGTTTAAAAGACGTAACTGAAGAAATCAAGAGCGTAAATGGTAATGTAGTAGCAACAAAAGAACTAAGTTCTACTGTAAAGCAGGAGCCTGTTAACGCTGTAGTTCTAAAAGGAACAAAGACAGCACCTGTTAGCAATACTCCTTCATATTCAAGACCATCATACAGTGCTCCATCAGGTCCTATCTATGCTGGAAGCGGAAGTGCAATTGCAAACTACGCAGTTCAGTTTGTAGGAAACCCATATGCATGGGGTGGCACAAGCTTAACAAATGGTGCTGACTGTTCAGGTTTTGTATATGCCGTTTATAGAGATTGCGGATACTATATCCCAAGAACTGGCCAGAGCGCATGCGGAAGATCCGTACCGTACTCACAGGCTAGACCTGGAGATATCCTGATTTACTCAGGTCACGTTTCAATTTACATTGGTGGTGGCAGAGAAGTTCACGCAGTAAATGAACGTGTTGGTATCATAGTTACAGGCACTGGATACACAGGTCCAATCTTAGATGTAAGAAGAGTAGTTGAATAATGAAATAAAAAAGAAGCTCAAGCTAGAGCTTCTTTTTTTATGCACATTTGATGTATGAAATCAAAGGGGCAGTTTCTCATACAATAGAAATAGAAAACCCGCAGCGCTTTGCTACGGGCTTTTGTTTTACTTAGTTGATATTTGCTCTACTATTTATATATAAAGCTTATTTTATGATTCTTGATCTGATAACAAAATCTGCATCAGGAACCTCGGAAACCTCGCCTGCTGCGCATACTACTGTGTATGAGTAGTCGCCTCTTGATTTACTTACGATAGAAGTAATCTGTATTCCAGCTAGAAGTTCTGTAACAGATACGATAGGGTTGTCGAGGTTTTTGGTTATGAATGTGATTCTTGTTTCGCCATCCTTTTTTGGTCCTATATTTAGGGCTGGGAAGTTAACTGAGTTAGTTATATTTCCGTTTTCGATATAGTCCATAATCTCTTCTGCTGCCATTGATGCGCAGTTGTCTTCTGCCTCTGCAGTTGAAGCTCCAAGATGAGGAAGAAGAATAACCTTTTCCTGGTTTATCATTGTGTCTGTTGGAAAATCTGTAACATAGCTTGCAAGCTTTCCATTTTCCAGAGCATCAAGTATTTCTTTTTCTACAACCAGCTTATCTCTTGAGAAGTTGAGTAAAACTGTATTCCCTTTTGATCTGTCTAGGACTGCTTTGTTTATCATGCCTTTTGTTGAGTCTGTTGCAGGAAGGTGAAGTGTGATATAGTCGCATGTTTCGAATAGATCCTCGAGTGTTTCGACTGTTTTTACAGAAGGTGTAAGTCTTAGAGCTGCATTTACGCTCAGGTAAGGGTCATATCCGATTACCTTCATTCCTAGGTCTGCTGCTGCATTTGCAACTAGGGCTCCGATAGCGCCAAGTCCAGCAACGCCGAGAGTTTTTCCTTTTAGCTCGCCGCCGGCAAACTGGCTCTTGCCTTTTTCTACTGTTTTTGCAACGTTGTCTTCTAGGCCATTAACCCAGTTTAGAGCCTGAGGAATGTTTCTTGCTGCAAGAATCAGACCTGCGATAACTAGTTCTTTAACTGCGTTTGCGTTTGCTCCTGGTGTGTTAAATACGACAATACCTTCTTCTGCACATCTGTCCAGAGGGATATTATTTACGCCTGCACCGGCTCTTGCGATGGCAAGAAGCTCCTTGTCAAAGGCCATTTCGTGCATGTCCTGACTTCTAACTAAAATACCAGAGGAACATGAGACTTCATCAGAAATTGTGTATAAGTCACTAAATTTTGATAAGCCTACAGGTGATATTTTGTTTAATGTAGATATTTTGTACATGAGTAGTACCTCCTCCAATATTTAAAGATTTTTATAAAATTATATCACTTAGCCACTTTACTTTCAATAACTAAAGTGCTAAAATTATTAGCAAACATTATTAAAAATGTTTTTTTATACAATTAAAATTAGAGATTAACAGTTAACCGAATGGAGGGCAAAAACAATGACAAACCAGAACAGAGTATTTAATTTTTCCGCAGGACCATCTATGCTTCCTTTAGAAGTAATCGAAGATGTAGCTTGTAACCTAGCAAGTTATAATGGATGCGGGCAGTCTGTAATGGAGATGAGCCACCGTTCAAAAGAGTTTGGTAAGATAATAGAGGATGCAGAGAAAAACCTCAGAGATATTATGAATATTCCAGAAAACTACAAAGTGCTCTTTGTACAGGGTGGAGGAACACTGCAGTTTGCAATGGTTCCGCTCAATCTAATGACTAAATCAAAAAAAGCAGACTACGTAGTTACAGGCTCATGGGCAAAAAAAGCCGCAAAAGAAGCGAAGAAATTCGGTGATGTAAAAATCATCGCAAGCTCAGAGGAAGATACTTTCTCATATATTCCAAAGATTACAAAGGAAGATATAAGACCTGATGCTGACTATGTATATGTATGCTACAACAACACAATTTACGGAACACACTATCCATATGTTCCTGAAACAGGAGATATTCCTCTAGTAGCTGATATGTCAAGCTGCATCTTAAGTGAAGAAATCGATGTAAGTAAGTTTGGAGTTATCTTTGCAGGTGCACAGAAGAACGTTGCTCCAGCAGGAGTATCAATTGTAATTATAAGAGAGGATCTTATCGGCGGTGCAGACGAGAGCGTTCCTACATATTTAGATTACAAGGTGCATGCAGATAATGACTCAATGTACAATACACCACCTTGCTTTACTATCTATGTTGCAGGAGAAGTGTTCAAGCACATTCAGAAAATCGGCGGCATAGAAGCAATGCACGAGCTGAATGTTAAGAAAGCAAAGATGCTCTATGACTACATCGATGCAAGTGAACTTTTCAAATGCCCAGTAAGAGAAGAAGACCGTTCCCTAATGAACGTAGTTTTTGTTACAGGCGATACAGATTTAGATAAGAAATTTGTTTCAGAAGCCAAAGAAGAGGGTATGGTAAACTTAAACGGACATCGTTCAATCGGAGGCATGAGAGCTAGTATCTACAATGCTATGCCTATCGAAGGTGTCGAAAAGTTAATTGAGTTCATGAAAAAATTCGAAGCCGAAAACAAATAGGCTGAGATTTATTGGAAACGGAAGGTAATCTTATGAAATATTTAGTTGTAGTTCCTGATGGTGCAGGAGACGAAAAAATAGAGGCTCTCGGCGGCAAAACACCGCTCGAGACAGCAGACCTAGCATTTATCAACAGCCTTGCTCAGAGAGGTGAGGTTGGAATGGTGCAGACGATTCCAGAGGGAATAGCACCGGGAAGCGATGCGGCAAATTTGTCAGTTATGGGATATGATCCATCAGTTTATCTGACAGGACGCTCACCACTTGAGGCTGCAAGCATCGGAATCGATATGAATGATACAGATGTAGCTTTTAGAGCAAATATTATAACTGTAGAAGGTGAAGGCGACTACGAAGATCTTACTATTATAGACCATAGCGCCGGAGACATTACAACAGAAGAGGCAGATCAGCTTATCCAGGCTGTTAATGCTGAATTTGCAAACGATAAAGTGAACTTCTACACAGGAACATCATATAGACATTGTATGATAGTACACGAAGGAAGAACAGATTACGAGCTGACACCTCCTCATGATGTGCTTTCGTGCAGAGTTGGAGACCATCTTCCAAAGGGTGAAGATGCAGCATTTCTAACTGACATGATGAGAAGAAGCTACGAAATTCTAAATAATCATCCTGTCAACGTAAAAAGAAGAGAAAATGGCCTAAGACCTGCTAATACACTGTGGATTTGGGGCCAGGGAAAGAAGCCTCAGTTATCTTCTTTCTATGACAAATATAATCTGAAGGGAACAGCTATAAGCGCAGTAGATTTAATCAAAGGAATTGCTGTATGCGCTGGCCTTGACAGTGTAGATGTTGAAGGTGCAACAGGAACACTTCATACTAACTTTGGTGGCAAGGCAAAGGCTGCAATTGACGAATTCAGAAGAGGACAGGATTTTGTATATGTTCATCTAGAAGGACCGGACGAATGCTCTCACCAGGGAGATATGGACGGCAAAATCAAATGTATGGAGGATATCGACAGAAAGATTGTAAAGCCAATTGTCGATGCCCTTGCTGAAGACGGAGAAGACTACAGAGTTCTGGTGGTGCCGGATCACAGAACACCTCTTGCAATTAGAACACATTCAACTCCTCCGGTACCTTTTGTACTGTATGACAGCACAGACGAAAAGCCTGTAGACGAAACAAAAGCTTTCAGCGAGAAGGCAGGCGCACAGGGTAGCTTCTTTGATAGCGGCTTCTCACTGGCTGATCATTTCTTCGCATAGGAAAATATGTTAAGAGAGAAAACGAAAAGAATAACGGTTTCATGTATATTAGTGGTTGCAATGCTAGTTTCTGGCATTGCAACTTCGTTTGCAGAAGAAACAAAGGAAGCGGCAGATAAGCCAAAAGATGCAAAAGAAGCAGCCTTCGAAATAGCATCAGAAGCAGGAGCTGTTTACTGTGAAAACACAGGAGAATTCATTTACAAGAAAAATATAAACAGAAAATTATCGCCGTACAGTATCACCAAGGTATTTACGGCGCTTCTTGCTGTGCAGAAGCTTTCCCTAGATCAAGAGGTGACTATAAGCCAGGCGGCAGCATCTCAAGAAGGTTCTCTTGTGGGGCTTAAGGAAGGCGAAGTTGTAACAGTCAAAGACCTGCTTTATGGAAACTTCATTGTTTCTGGAAATGATGCGGCATATGCTCTTGGCGAGGCTGTATCTGGGGACATGGATTCTTTTGTTGCACTCATGAACGAAACCCTTGCAAATATGGGCTGCAAAAATACGAAATTCGTATCGCCATCAGGCATGATAAACGATGTGAACGAGCATTATACGACTGTCAAAGACATGACAGAAATCACTCAGGCAGCTTTTAGAAACAAAACGGTAAGAGAAATTGCAGGGGCCACAGAGTACAAAATGCCAAAGACCAATATGAGCGAAGAAAGGCTACTTGAAGGTCACAATGAGCTTCTGAAGAAAAAAGAGTTCGTTGCCGGCAAGACAGGCTACTGGGATGATGCAAACTGCACTATTGTAATGGAATACGAAAAAAAGGGTCTACATTTTCTCATAGTGCTTCTTGGATCTAATGCTGAAACTAGAAATGAAGACTGCGTTTCTATGTGCAAAAAGGCCGAAAAAAAGGTGAATGGAATCAAAGTAATTTCTGCCGGTGAAAATGCCGGAAAGGTTAGGGTAAAGCATGGTGCCCAGACTAGCATCAAAGCCTGTGCGGCGGAGGATGGCTTTGCCTACCTTCCAAAAGCAGGGTCAAAATCTTTGATCTCATCAAAGGTTGTTATGAATGACGATGTAGAAGCACCTTTGAAAAAAGGCGATGTCGTGGGCGTATATAAGGTTTATGTCGGTGATGAAATAGTAAACGAAATAGATCTCGTTGCAAAACAAAACGTAGAGACAGGCTGGATATTATCCTACCTTGGAATTTCCAACAAAGCCACTGCTGTGATAGTTCTTGTGCTTGTGCTTCTTATTGCACTTCTCATTGTGAGATCTGTGAACAAAGCTCGTAGCAGAAGAAGAAAAAAGGCTGCAAAAAAAGCAAAGGCGATGAAGATTGCGCAGCAGCTAATGGAGCAGGAGGAATACGAACGAAGAAGAGGGTGGCACCGCTAATGTTTGATATACAGGAAAATCTAAAAAAACTCCCGGACTGTCCGGGAGTTTATCTGCATAAGGATAAACTTGGCCAGGTTATATATGTAGGAAAAGCAATATCACTGAAAAAAAGAGTAAGGCAGTATTTTCAAAGCTATGGAAAATCGACTCCAAAGCTTAGGGCTCTTGTCGAAAATATTGCAGAGTTTGAGTACATAACCTGCGCAACCGAGATGGAAGCTTTGATACTTGAGTGCAACCTTATCAAAAAATACATGCCGAAGTATAATGTGCTTCTTCGCGATGATAAGACTTATCCCTATATTGTAGTGACTGTGGGTGAGGACTATCCCCAGATAAAGAAAACTAGAATAGTAAAAAAGGATGGGAGCAAATATTTTGGCCCTTATAGCGATGCGGGAGCTGTAAACGATATAGTTGAGCTTTTGAACAACATATATAGTCTTAAGCGCTGCAGCATGAGTAGCTTTCCGGCAAATCACAGACCATGCCTTAACTATCACATAAACCAGTGCAGAGGAATCTGCACCGGCAAAGTATCAAAAGATGAGTACAGAAAAGAAATAGACAAGGCAGTCGAATTTCTATCAGGTCACGAGAGAAACCTCATAAGATATCTCGAAGGAGAGATGGAGAAGGCTTCAGAGGAGCTTAGGTTTGAGGATGCGGCAAAGTACAGAGACTATATAATTTCGGCAAAGGCGCTGAGCGAGACTCAGAGAGTAAGCATGGTGAGCGCAGGAGATATGGATGTAGTAATTCCTGTCAAAGACCTCAGGAGCTCTTTTGTTGTGCTATTTACTGTAAGAGACGGGAAGCTTACGGGCAGGGAAACCTTTGATTTTCAGTCATCTGAGTCGGACGAAAAGACAGAGCTTACAGCAGAGTTTATCAAACAGTATTACAGCAGATGGGCAGAAATACCGAGGGAAATTGCAGTCGAAAAGCTTCCGGAGGAGACGGAGCTTTTAGAAGAATTTTTGGGAAGCTTCGGACACAAGGTTAGAATTTTTGTTCCGCAAAAAGGCGACAAGAAGGCTATTTTGACGATGGCCCAAAACGACGTGAAAGAAATGCTCAAGACAATCAGTGAAAAATCAAAGCTAGCAGACGAAAAGAAGACGATGCTCAGAGAAGAAATAAAAAAGGTACTCGAGGATGCTGGAGTGTGTAAGGAGCCAGGAAGCATAGCATATAATGCTGATGGGAGCCTTGAGCTTATCAGCCGCTCAGAGTATAGAATAGAGTCCTACGATATTTCCAATACGAACGGTGTGGATTCTGTAGGTGCTATGGTTGTTTTTGAAGGCATGAGAAAAATCAGAAAAGACTACAGGAGATTTAAGATCAAAACAGTTATTGGACCTGATGATTATGCTAGCCTTGCAGAGATGCTTACAAGGCGTTTTAAGAGGGCAAAGGCAGGCGATACGGGATTTCAGGTGCTTCCTGATGCGATTTTTATGGATGGAGGCATTGGGCAGGTTTCTATCGCATCGAGAGTACTTGATGAGCTTGGAATTGATGTTCCTGTTGTTGGACTTGCAAAGGATGATAAGCATAGGACGAGGGCTATTGTATTTGAGGATGGCAGAGAAATAGAGCTAAAGAATTATCCTGTTTTATTTAGATATGCCGGGACAATACAGGAGGAGGTTCACAGATTTGCAATTGAGTATCATAGAAATCTCAGAAACAGAAACTCCATAACGTCGGTTCTTGACAAAATATGCGGGGTTGGACCTACAAGAAGGAATGCTCTTTTAGCAAAATTTGATTCTGTAGATGCAATAAAAAAGGCTTCCATCGAGGAGCTTATGACAGTACCTGGTATAACACTTTCTGTAGCTGAAAATATTGTGAAGTTTTTTGAAGGAAAGTAAAAAGGGCTTGAAAAAAAGCGGTGTTAATGTTATAGTAACTTGTATTGTTATGCAGAAATGCTAGATGAACTGGATTGTTTATGATAACAGGAGGAAAATAGATATGGCAGACAACAAGAATAATGTTCAGGATGAAAACTTCATCACACTAGAATTTGATGACGGTGCAGAAATCGAATGCGAAGTTATGGGAGTATTTGATTTTGGCGGAGATGAGTACATTGCACTTATTCCGCAGGATGACACAGACGATGTTTACATCTACGGATACAAAGAAGTAGGTGAAGATGAATTTGAACTTGTTGACATCGAGGACGATGCACTATTCGAAAAGGTAGTTGCAGAATTCGATGCTATCATGGATTCAGCTGAATAATATGAAAAAAAGACCTCATCGCAAAGATGGGGTCTTTCTATGCCTAGTTATTTTTTGATTTTGATTCGTCTTGCGAAAGCAATTGTAAGGAATACACAAAGGAAAATTCCTAGGATGAATCTTGCATCAGTGATATCGCGCTTTAGGCCGATGATGCAGACGATATCTAGGATTATGAAAACCAGTGTGATCCAGATGTTTCTTTTGTTATACATTTTGAGACTCTCCTTAACTATAAATTAAATAATAGTATAACACGGGGAGCTGCAAATATACAGTCCATTCAGATATTTTAGGAGGAAATTTGAGATGAAAAAATACGACATTATCATTGCAGGTGCAGGAGCATCAGGGGTGTTCATGGCTTACGAGCTTACCAAAATCGAGAACAAAGCTTCTGTTCTAATGATTGACAAGGGTGCGCCTCTTGAGAAGAGAGTGTGTCCTATTAAGGCCGGAAAAACTGAAAAATGCATCAAATGCACTCCGTGTCATATTATGAACGGCTATGGGGGTGCGGGCACTCTCTCGGACGGGAAGTACAATATTACTACAGCCTTTGGCGGAGATTTGCACAAGTATGTTGGTGAGAAAGAGGCAATGGCGCTGATGGAGTACGTCGACGAGGTGCTTTGTTCAATGGGTGGAAGCGAAGCAAAGCTTTACTCTACAGGAAATTCCGATCTTAGAACAAAATGTCTGCAAAACAACCTGCATCTTCTAGAGGCTAAGGTAAGACACCTTGGTACAGACAGAAACGTAATGATTTTGGGCAAAATCTTTGATTATATAAAAGAAAAAGTTGACATGCTATTTTACACTGACATCAAAAGTGTTACGAGAACTGAAAGCGGAGAGTTTCATGTTGTAACTTCGAAGGAGGAATATCTGTGTGACAAGATGGTTCTTGCAACAGGCCGCTCCGGATCAAAGTGGATCTCTAGCGTATGCGATGGATTTGGTATCGAGCAGAAGAAAAACAGAGTTGATATCGGTGTTCGTGTAGAGCTTCCTGCAGATGTTTTCAAGCACATCACAGATGATGTTTACGAGAGCAAAATCGTGTATAAGACAGAAAAATACAATGATATGGTTAGAACTTTCTGCATGAATCCTTATGGAGAGGTTGTGTCAGAAAACACTAACGGAATCGTAACTGTAAATGGCCACAGCTATGCTGATGAGAAGCTTCATACTGGAAATACTAACTTTGCTCTTCTTGTGTCTAATACGTTCACAGAGCCATTCAAGGACAGTAATGAGTACGGTGAATCTATCGCAAGACTATCAAACATGCTAGGTGGCGGCGTTCTTCTACAGAGATTTGGTGATCTTGTCAAAGGAAGACGTAGCAGTGAGCGCAGAATGGAAAAGTGCTTCACAAAGCCAACGCTAAATGCAACTCCAGGTGACCTAAGCCTTGTAATTCCAAAGCGTCAGTTAGATAGCATAATTGAAATGATCTATGCTCTTGACAAAATCGCTCCAGGTACAGCAAATGAGGATACGCTTCTTTACGGAGTTGAAGTAAAATTCTACAATTCCAAGGTTGATGTAAATGAAAATCTTGAGACAAAGATTCCTGGCCTCTATGTTCTAGGTGACGGCTCAGGAGTTACACACTCACTATCTCAGGCTTCAGCAAGCGGAGTGCTTGTGGCAAGAATCCTTGCAGATATGTATAAATAGCATGTAAGTTGTGGCAAGGATACTGAGGATGGTACTCTGCGGGCGCAAGCCCCGTGCCACTTGACTGGTGACAAGTAGCGTACCGCGGAATAATGCAATCGCAAAGCTCGTTTGATAAGATGCGGGCGCAAACCCCGTGCCAGTTTGTTTGCGAATCTGCGGGCGCAAACTGCATGCCACTAAGTAATATAGGCGTCCTGGCGTGGTATCAAGATGTTGTCGCAAACCCAGTGCCAGCAAAATAATATGTAAGTAGGACGAAGGGAGCCCTCGTTAATGGGAAAATAACCATTAGCTTGGGGCTCTTTTTTACTTGGCTTTTATCTGGGTTGTTTATTTGGTGTGATTTTGCATTGTTGCTGCTGGTAGCTCATGGACTACGGTATAATGGATGCAGTTTTGCTAGAAGTTGAAAAACTGCATACTAATTTATTATGGGCTGGATCTTGTGTCCACACTTTGGGGTCCATTATAAGGAGAACAATGGATGCATATTTTCTATTGTTGAAAAATATGCATACTGATTTTTTGGGTTGAATTTAAGCATAAATCGAAAAATGTTAAAATCTGCTTCCGATTTTTAGGGGGGTGATTGAAGCAGATTTTAAAGAAACTCTAAACATGCTTCAAATAGATAGTGTGAAAATTGAAGCATGTTATGGGGTTTTCTGGAAACTGCTTCAATTTTAAACGTTTGGAGCGGAAGCATAAATTGGCCTTATGCAATTTATGCTTCAAATGAGCTCAAAAAAAGGGATGCAGTTTTGTTGGAAAAAGAAAAACTGCATACATATAATCAGTTGCATGGTTAGATGCATCGACCTGCGATTAATGCCTTAGAGATCGGAGCCTCAAACTGCCTTGCAGCGTTGGTGAATATGTCGAAATATGTGATAAGGACTGAAAAAAATATTGGAAATACAGCACAAAACAAATATATGTAATTCTTACTGTAAATTTTTTCCTTCATTACAGCATAGATTTAAGGATTAGAATATGTGCTGTATAAAATTGAGCTGTGGTACAGCACGATTTCTGATTGTGGGAATTGTGCTGTAAGAAAAAGTGCCAGGGTACAGTAGGATTTACAATTACGTAAATCGTGCTGTAATTAATTGAGTTGAAATACAGCAGAGAATGCAATTGTCTATTTTCTGCTGTAAATTGATGCAAAAAGTACAGCAGGATTTTGAAAATCAAGATCTTTGCTGTGCGTAGCTAAATTTTTTACAGTAAGAATTTCGTTTTTTCAAAATGTGCTGTAACAGGCCCATGATATTCGAAATATAGTGATATTTTACGGAGATTTTACGGACGGAGCACTTAAGATTTTACCTTTTAATGATATATTTACAGCAGAAAATATCAGCCTTGTATTACTAATCAAAGCAGTAGGCGGTAGCGGAATGCTAGATGGTGCTGGTTGGCAAACCCGTACACCGGGAACCAGAACACTGGGCAGCACCGGGCACCGGCGGTCAGACAGCGGAGGTAGCACAGAGCATCAGGTTCTCGATAGCGTGGGCTTTAGATTGCGATGGCTGATAGAGACTGGCAGACATGGCTTTGCTGGGAGTGGATACTGAGATAGGATATGGTGGAAAGGTGGGAATAATATGAAGAAAAATATGCTAAACGGTCTGTTATTTACGCTTCTTGCTTCGGCGACTGTAATTTCAGGAATACCTGCTGCAGGAGCATATGCTCAGGAGATTACATCGGATTCTGGAAATATTGTAATAAACGAAATAAATTCTTCACCGGATGACTGGGTTGAATTTGTGAACGGCTCAGATGCGGAGGCGGACATCTCGGGTTATGAAATTAGGGATAACTCGGACGATCACCGCTGGAAATTTGCAGAGGGAACAAAGATTGGGGCCGGAGAAATTTTGGTCGTTGATGCAAAGACCGACGGTATGGTGTATGATGATAAAACCGAAAGCTACGAGAAGGGAAGCTTCGAAAGTGCTATTGGAATCGGTTCTGGAGATTCGATAAGATTATACGATAGAGATGGAAATCTTATAGATCAGTATTCATGGACTGAGCATGCTTCATATGATAATGACCCGGCAAAAGCATCATATGGAAGATATCCTGATGCGAGCGGCGATTTTGTTCTAATGAAAGAAACAAAAGGAAAAGCTAACGAGTGCTTTGGGCCAAAGGTTGTTATAAACGAGGTACAGTCAAAGGATCCTACTGGAGGACCTGATTGGATTGAGCTTGCAAACCCTTCATCTGTAAAAGCTGACATATCTGGAATGATTATCAAAGATAATGATGACGGGCATGTATATAAGGTGCCTGAGGGTACTGTAATTGAAGCTGGAGGATTTCTTGTAATCGATGACACGAAGCTCGGCTTTGGTCTTGGAAAAGGCGATTCTGTAAGAATTTTCGAAGGCGATACACTTGTTGGCGAAACAACATGGGAAAATCACACTAATCCTACGTGGGGACTTTATCCTGATGCAAATGGAAAAGAGTACAGAAACACAACAGTTCCAACACCAGGAGAAGCGAATATGTTCGAAGAAGTTCCAGAGGAGATAGAAGGACTAAAATGGCCTGGACCTGACGAGGTTAAAACTGTGGATGGAGTTGAATTTCTCGAAGATTCATCTGGGCTTGACTTCGATAATGGAAAGCTTTATGCGATTGACAACGGAGCAGGAAAGTTCTGGATTATGGATGCAGCAAAGGACGGAAAATTGACTTTTGCAAAGGGATTTGAAGAAGGCAAGAGAATAAGATATGCAAAGGATGCGGAAAATCCAAAGGCAAAAGGTCCTGACACAGAGGGAATTACTGTAGATGGAAATGGAATGGTTTACGCGGCATCAGAAAGAGATAATTCGAACAAAGGCGTAAACTACTGCTCTATTCTCATGGTAAATCCTGATTCTGAGGGCAAAGATTTGATTGCAGAAAAGGAATGGAACCTGGCAGATTCACTTCCAGAGGTGTCTGCTAACATGGGAATTGAATCAGTTGAATGGATATCAAATGAGGATGCAGCGGGCAGAATCTTTGATAAAAATACAGGCACAGGCTTTGATCCTGCAAATTACAAAAATGCATATTCCGGCGGAATTTTCTTTGTTGCTTTGGAAGATAACGGACACGTATACGCATATGTTTTAAACGATGATGAAACTGCTGTTCAGATTGCGGACATAGACTCAGGACTTGGCGGAGCAATGGCTATGGACTACGACACATACGAAGACGTACTGTGGGTTATGGCTGATGACGGCTACGGGAACAAAGGCGCAAAGCTCGTTTTTAATGGCACAGAAAATCCAGAAACTGAGATTGTAAATCCGCCTGTAGGCTTAGATGTTTCGAGAAATAACGAGGGCTTTGCGATTGCATCGAAAGATTATACTGAAAACGGCGTGAGACCTGTCTATCGTTTCTGCGACGGAGTGACAGAAGGAGCATTGACTTACGGAGGAATGTTCTGTGACTACACAGGTGAGGATGTAAATCCTGACGGACAAAACCAAGGCGGACAGACTCCGGAAAAACCTGATGGTGAAAACGAAGGAAAGCCTAGCGGCGGTCATGAAACTTCCGGTGCAGGAGGTGGCCATGGAGCTTCCGGTACAGGCAGTGATGTTCCAAAAACTGGAGACCGCGAAAATATTATTTCTATTCTAGTTCTTCTAGTGCTTTCAGGTGCAGGACTTGAGCTTGTAAGATTTACAGCAAAGAAAGACTGCTAGGAAATCAGAAATACTTAGATTCTCGTGGGAGAAGCGTTAAATGAGGGCCAAAAGAGCTGTAAATATAAGGAGTTTTGGGACCTGATTACTCTCGGAAGATTAAGAATCCTATAAATAATTGTTGCATTATGGTGCGGGACATGGTATAGTAGTTAAGTAGTCATTTTGCGGTCATGGCGGAATTGGCAGACGCGCACGGTTCAGGTCCGTGTGGGAAACCGTGGGGGTT
>CAUWFN010000031.1:0-23649 GCA_963558075.1 uncultured Clostridia bacterium
GGTATTTTAGGAACATTTGTTGGTCTAGCAATAGGTCTACAATCGTTTGATGCATCTAATGCAAATGCAATGGCTGAAAGTATTGTGCCTTTAATTGATGGTATAAAAACTGCCTTCTATACATCGATTTATGGTGTAGTTATATCTTTAATTTTAAATTATCAATTTAAAACACGTTTAAATGAATTAGGAGTTAGTTTGAACGAGTTTTATGATTGTTATCATAAAACTGTGTTGGCATACCCAGAATATATTCATGAAAAACAGAGCTTTGACTTGCAAGCGGAGCAGAAGGAAATCATGTCAAGCTTTTCAGAAACTGTTTCGGTGGCACTTTCACGTGAAATGAGCAATTTAATGGATCCAATATTTGAAAAATTTAGTAATTCAATCGAAAATTTTTCAAATACTATGGCAATCAATCAGGTTGAAGGTCTTGAAAGAATAGTTGATAATTTTGTTGTAAATATGAATGCATCTTTAGGAAATCAACTCGAGGAACTGGGCTCAACTATTAAAGACGTATGTGAATGGCAGGCAAAATCTGTTGAATCAATGGATGCTATTATAAAGAATGCCGTTGATGAAGCTGATAAGATACAAAATTTAAATGATAGACTTACTGCTACAATCTCAAAATTTGATGAATACCTTGATAAACTTGCATATCAGGAAAATGATATGATTGTACGTATGGAAAATTATAAAAATACAGTGGATACAACATTTGATTCACTTAAAAAGGTTTGTGATCGAATAGAAACGCTTATTGAAAGTGAAGATAGATTAAAAGATGCGAATGTGCAGACTTCAAAAATATTGAAGGAAAATGGTGAACTTCTTGTTCATGCACAAGATAAACTCTCAGAAAGTAGTCAGACGATAGTAAATTCTCAAGAATTAATAAAGCATAATATTGACTTGTTTACTGACAATGTTAAGGAATCTATTAACAAATTGATTGAGTATGCAGATGAAAAGTTTAATAATGTGAAAGATATATTACAGAACATTGATTCTGAAATTGGCGGCTCAGCAAAGAGCTTTGCAGATGTCTACAATAAACTACAAGAAGATATAGATGGTTCGTTAGAAAGAACCTTCAAACTATTTGATAAGGAACTTGCTAATATGACTACTTATTTCAGTGGTGCAATAGTTGGTATGAATGAAAATACAGAAAAAATGCCTGCAATTTTAGCAGAATCTTGTGCTCAGCTGAAAAAACAAACGGATTCATATATTGAAATAATTGCTGGCATGGAAAGCGAAATTAAACACGCTATTACTAATATTGCAAAACTGAATAGCAATATTAATACGGCTATCGTTGATAATGAAGAAGCGGGTGAAAACTAATGAGAAGGCGTAAACATGTTAAAAGCCATGCTGAAAGTGGATCTAATTTTTGGCAATCATATTCAGATTTGATGGCAGCAATGTTATTGATGTTTATATTGATAATGTCACTTACGTTACTTCAATCTATGAAATTATATGAATCGCAGCAAAGTGAACTGCATCAATTGCAACAAGCTAAAGAGAATATTATAGGTGATTTAAGTACTGCTTTTGAAAAATCGGATTTTAAAGTTCAAGTTGATCCTAAAACAGGATCTGTAACCTTTGATTCTGAAATATTATTTGATTTTGCTAAGTCAGAGCTTAAGCCTGAAGGTAAAGCCTTTCTCGAAGGTTTTTTACCCTTGTATTTCGATGTCATTCTTAGTGAAGACAATATTGAATATGTTTCTGAAATAATAATAGAAGGTCATGCAGATACAGAAGGGGAATATATGAGTAATCTACAGCTTTCCCAAGATAGGGCATATAGTGTTGCAGCCTTTTGCTTGAAAGAAAATAATGGTATTGTTTCTAATGAACAAGTTGAAACTTTACGAAAAATGATAACTGCAAATGGAAGATCTTTCAGTGATCCTATTTACAATTCCGATTGCAGTGTAAATATGACACAGTCTAGACGTGTTGAAATAAAGTTTAGACCAAAAAATGATAAACTTATAGAAGATATGCAAAATTTATTTGGTGATTAGTATGCAAAATATATATTATCCAAAAAAACTACATGATGAAGTCGCTCGTATAAAAAAAGAATATGAATCTACTTTGGACGGCACACAAATTATAAAAGAGCGTGTTGAACAAATAATCTTACGAATAGTTGGTTGTTCTGATGAAGATGAATTAAGGTTTTTAGCGCTTACGTTTACAAAGGCAGAGCTTAAGGCTGTTGCGATGTATACAAAAAATAATTATTTACATGTGGATCTTAACAAAGTTATAAGCATATTTACAATTGTGAAGTCCTTTGATTGTTTTAAGATTGTATATGATATATGGCAAATCAATTATACTAACCCATATAGCTATGACATCATATCTAAATTAAGTTTGTCAAGCATATTACATGAGACATCAAGGACGAAAGATGGTATAATTTAATAAGATGGATTTATTGTGGTCTATGGGCGATGTCGGTAGCCACAGAGTTTATATATAATCGAGGGGATATATGGCAAATATACTGAATCAGAATATGACAAAAGAAAACGGACAGACATCAAGGTACATCAGCATCGGTATGCTTGCCCATGTTGATGCCGGAAAAACTACACTTTCGGAGTGTGTTTTGTATAACAGCGGAGCTATTGGAAAGCAGGGAAGAGTCGACCACGGCGACGCTTTTTTGGATAATCACGAGCTTGAGCGGCGCAGAGGAATTACAGTTTTCGCAAAGCAGGCGGTGTTTGAAACAAAGAATCGCACCTTTACTATTATAGACACGCCAGGCCATAGCGATTTTTCTGAAGAAATGAAACGAAGCCTCAAGGTTTTGGATTACGCGGTTTTGATTATTTCTGCGCCAGACGGTGTTACAGGCAGAGTCATGAACCTATGGAAGCTAACAGAAAAATTTGATATACCTACATTCATATTTGTGAACAAATCAGATGCTCCCGGATTTGATAAGGGTACTATTATGGCCCAGATAAAAGAAAAGCTTTTGCCTTATTGCGCGGATTTTTGTGATACTGAAAGCGATGAGTTTTTCGAAAATGCAGGATCTGCTAGCGAAGCTGCTATGGAGATGTTCTTTGACTGCGGAAAGGTGTCTGATGAAATCATATCAGAGGATATAAGATGCAGGAATTTGTTTCCTGTATATTTTGGATCGGCGCTTAAGAATCAGGGCGTTTTGGAATTTCTTGCAGGGCTTGATAGGTTCTGCAGAGGCATTGAACTTACAAAGCAGAAATCTGCTATGGTTTACAAGATTAGCAGAGATGAACGAGGAAATAGACTTACTCATATCAGGGTTACGGGCGGAAGCTTTGGTGTCAAAACTTTGA
Source organism: uncultured Clostridia bacterium (assembly GCA_963558075.1). Taxonomy (GTDB): domain Bacteria; phylum Bacillota; class Clostridia; order Peptostreptococcales; family Anaerovoracaceae; genus CALHKP01. The sequence goes on from CAUWFN010000031.1 coordinate 3,372, forward strand.
TAGGAGAAGAAAAGATAAACGAAATTAGACTTTATTCTGGGGCAAAATACGAGATGCTTGATTCTGCAGTTTGCGGAATGGTCTGCGCAGTCACAGGACCGTCTTCGACTTATGCAGGTCAATATATTGGAGATAAGCCGGAGGGTGCTGATGCATCTTCTGGTGCTTGCATGAATTATAAGGTGATTCTTGAGCCGGATGCTGATGTGTTTTCTGCAGCAGGTAAGCTCAAACTTCTCAGCGAGGAGATTCCAGAGCTAAATGTCACAAACAATCCTGAAACAGGTGAAATCAGGATGGGTCTCATGGGCGATGTTCAGATGGAAACTGTCAAAGAGCTTGTAAAATCAAGGTTTGATATGAATATTGACTTCGGAGACGACAGAATTATATTTATGGAAACCATAGAAAATACAGTCGAAGGTGTGGGACATTTTGAGCCTCTTAGACATTATGCGGAGGTTCATCTGCTTCTTGAGCCTCTTGCAAGGGGTAGCGGAATTGTCCTTGAGACGAACTGTTCTAGCGACTATTTTAGTAAGGCGAGACAGCAAGGTGTAATTACTATTTTGGAAAATAATGAACTAAGAGGTGTTTTGACAAATTCGAAGCTGACGGATATGAAAATAACTCTTGTACGTGGACGAGAACATGTAAAGCATACGGAGGGCGGGGATTTTCGTCAGGCTACACTTAGGGCGCTTCGCCAGGGTCTGATGAAGGCAAAATCTGTTTTGCTTGAGCCGTTTTATGATTTTACTATCGAGGTTCCAGAGGAAAATACGGGAAGAGTTTTGGCAGATATTCAAAAGATGTCTGGAGAGACTGACCAGCCGGAGATGAAGTCTGGCTTTGCTGTTATAACAGGCAGGGCTCCTGTTTCTGAGTGGGATGAGTATGATAGAGTTCTGCTTTCCTTTACAAAAGGTAGCGGAAGTATAAGCCGTAGCCTTGCGGGGTATTTTCCTTGCCACAATTCCGAGGCTGTAATTTCAGAAATCGGATATGACCCTCTGCATGATACAGAAAACCCTGCATCTTCTGTTTTCTGCTTTGGCGGCGGAAGTGAGATTATCGAGTGGAACATGGTTGAGGATTTCATGCATCTTGATATGTATATGACAGAAAAAAGACCTATTGAGGAGGGCTTTGCTCGTCAGAGGAGAGAAAAGAATTACTCCAATGAGGAGCTTATGGATATTTTCGAAAGGACATACGGTAAACGTGAGCATAAGGGACGAGCCCAGAAGATTATAAGAGCTAAGGACTCTGGTACAAATTACAGGGGAAATGACAGAGGACTCAATAACATAAGCGGACCTCTATATCTGATTGTCGACGGATATAATATGATTTTCGCCTGGGAGGAGTTATCAGAGCTTGCAAAAGATGATCTTGGAATTGCAAGGGAACGTCTCGTGGAGCTTCTCGGAAACTACAGCGCATACAGCGGCGAGGAGGTTCTTATCGTATTTGATGCTTATAAGCAGCCTAACAGAAGCGATGCATATGAGAAAATCCATGGCTGTCATATAATCTATACTAAAGAAGGCGATACGGCAGACCATTTTATCGAAAAAACTGTTTTGGAGAATGTGGATAAGCGCAGGATTATGGTTGCGACATCTGATAGGCTTGAGCAGATGATGGTTTTCGGGCAAGGTGCCCTTAGAATTTCTGCAAGGGAGCTTGAGGCTAAGGTTCGTGCAACTTCTGAAGATATAAGAACAAAATTGAGCGGGTTTCGCTGATTATGACTGAAATAAAATTGCACTTGTGATGATTTGATGATATAATTTTTAGAGGTATGTAAAAAAATGGATAAATTAAATGACAGACTACACGGTGCTGTTACGGTTTCAGATGATCGCCTGACTTCGTTTGTTGCGGAGACGGCGCTTGATACTGACGGGGTTTATGATCTCGATTACGGCATCAGAGGAAACATAGCCAAAGGTCTTCTCGGAAAGGAAATGCCAGGAAACAAGGGCGTCAAAATTTCTAAGAAGAACGAGGAACTTATAATCGATGTATATATTATCGCAAGGTACGGAGTGAAGATTCCACAGCTTGCCTGGGAGCTTCAGACGAAAATCAGGGAGGAAGTCGAACTGATTGCAGGTGTTACGGCCAGCGATGTTAATATTCATGTGCAGGGAGTTAGCCTTGCGGAGGAGGACGAGTAATGAACAGAAAAGAAGCCAGAGAATTTATGATGAAGGTTTTCTTTCAGATGGATGCCTGTAAGGATTTTGATGTAGATAGCAGAGATAACTACTTCAGAGATACTGATTTTGGTGTTCAGGCTGAATATTGTAAAAATATGTATTCACTTATGTGTAATAAGAAGGAAGAAATCGATGCTGCTATCGATGAGAACTCAGAGAAATGGAATGTGAAGAGAATGCCAAAGACAGCTGTTGCGATTCTAAGAACTGCAGCATGCGAGATGCTATTTATCGACAATATTCCTGATCCTGTTTCAATAAACGAGGCAGTTGAAATGGCAAAGGTTTACGGAGACGATAATTCTCCAGCATATATCAATGCTATATTAGGAAGATTAGAAAAGTCAAAGGCTGCAAAATAGGGATGCATGGCAATATGCATCATCCGTCGCATAAAGAAAGGCAGTTTAGTATGACCAAAAGATTATCACTTGGAATTGACACTAGTAATTACAAGACGTCGGTTGCAGTTATAGATGAATATGGAAATATCATTGCTGACTTCAGAAGATTTCTGGAGGTTAAGCCGGGCGAAAGAGGTCTTAGACAGTCCGATGCTCTGTTTCAGCATGTGAATAGCCTTCCTGCTCTTTTGGAGCAGGCTTTTGGTGTGTGCAAAAATATAGGAGATGTTGTCTGTGTGTCTGCATCAGATAGGCCTAGACCTGTAGAGGGCTCTTATATGCCTGTTTTTAATGCGGGCGTTTCTTTTGGACGCAGCATTTCGGTTGCTCTTGGCGTAGAGTTTAAGACGTTTTCTCATCAGGAGGGCCATATCAAAGCAGCTTCATACTATACAAGCCTTAGGGACTTAGATGAGTTTTGCGCTTTTCACTTTTCCGGAGGAACTACAGAATGTATCCATGTAAAAAATGGCGTATACGAGCTTTGTGGAGGAACCCTTGATATTGCATATGGGCAGGTTCTTGATAGAGTCGGTGTTGCTCTTGGGATGGAGTTTCCTGCAGGTGAGGAGCTTGATAATTTAGTTATGGAGGGTAAACCAGATGGAGGAGCCAAAGAAGTTGTGCTTCCAAAAATAAAGTCTAAGGATGGGTTTGTTAATCTTTCGGGAATTGAGACTAGATGCCAAAGGCTTATTGAATCGGGAGAGGATGCCTATGCGCTTTCAGAGGCTTTGTTTGTTCGAATTTCCCAGAGCATATGCGATATGGTATATGATGTGGCTGAGAAGACTGGCTGCAGAGATTTTCTCTTTGCAGGAGGCGTATCGGCGAGCCGTTTTGTTCGGAAATATATTGGAAAATATCTAAGGAAAGATATCAAAGCTGTGTTTTGCGACGGAAGCCTTTCCTGTGATAACGCTGTTGGAACTGCACTTTTGGGAGGTGATTTCTGTGGCGCTTAAGCCTGTAACTGTTTCTCAGCTAAATGAGTATATAGGGCGGGTGATTTCTACAGATCCGCTTCTTGGGATTGTTATCGTAAAGGGTGAGATTACTTCGCTTAAGTATCATCATACGGGACATGTTTATTTTTCTATTTCTGATTCAAGGAGCAAGATTAACTGTTTTTTAAGCATGGATATTGCCGAAAAGATGGATTTTATGCTTAGTGATGGCGATGAGGTTGTTATAACTGGTGCTGTCAAGGTTTTCCAGAAAAACGGTACATATTCTCTGAATGTAAGGCAGATTGAAACTGTCGGAGCAGGTGAACTTGCTGCTGAATTCGAAAAGCTAAAGAAAAAGCTAGAAAAGGAAGGTCTCTTTGACAAGGCTCACAAGAAACCTATTCCGGAGCATCCTAAGCATATTGGGATTATTACATCGCCTACGGGGGCAGGTCTTATGGATATTCTCAAGATTATTGGGGATAGAAATAATCTTATAGATATCACTGTTTTTCCTGTGCTTGTTCAGGGAGTGAAAGCAGCAGATGATATTATAAATATGGTTGACTTTGTAAGCGAAAAGTATCAGAATAAAATTGACACACTGATTGTCGGAAGAGGCGGTGGTGCGCCGGAGGAACTTGCGGTTTTCAACGATGAGGGCATTGCAAGGGCTTTGTTTAGGTGTAATATTCCTGTCATTTCTGCAGTGGGTCACGAGATAGATTTTACGATTGCTGATTTTGTTTCTGACGCAAGAGCTGAGACGCCTACGGCAGCTGCCCAGATGGTGGCACCGGATATGTCGGATGTAAAATCGGAGATGGAAAAGGCTATGAATGACCTAAGGGCTCACATGGCCAACAAGCTTATGTATAACACAATTCAGACTGATCACATCAGAAAGGAGATGCTCTCTTCTATAAAAGGAAAGGTAGCTCTTCTGAAAGGCGAAATAGAACGATGCAAGGCTGTAATTGAGGGTGCTGACCCAAGTCTCATTTTGAGAAATGGTTACTCTCTCGTTAAAGACTTTGCTGGGAAGGCTATAGGTTCTGCAGGAGAACTTCTAGATGGCGGAGAGTATACACTGGAATTTTCTGATGGCAGTGCAAAGATTAAAGTACTTGAAACAAGGAGGAATGACTGTGGATGAAATGAATTTTGAGGAAGCGCTTGCTAAGCTTAAGCTGATGGCAGAAAAAATCAGGGATCCGGAAATCAGTCTGGACGAATCCATCAGGTGCTATGACGAGGGCATGAAGTATTATGAAGTTTGCCGAAAGGTTCTTGATAATGCGAAACAGAAAATAGAAATTTTTGAAGGTGAGGTCTGAAAATGATAGAAAACTATGATGAATATAAGAATATAATTAACGAGAATTTATTATATTATATGCCTAATATTGACAGCAAAAGCGAACCTCTCGGGGAGTCTATGCGTTACTCTCTGACAGCTGGCGGAAAACGCCTTCGCTCTGTACTTCTTCTTGCAGCTTGCGAGTTTGCGGGAGGAACATACAAGGAGGCTTTACCTTATGCTATCGCGCTTGAGTATATACACACATATTCACTTATACATGATGACCTTCCTGCTATGGACAATGATGATCTCAGAAGAGGGATTCCTACTAACCACAAGGTTTTCGGTGACGGCATCGCAACTCTTGCAGGGGATGGTCTTTTGAATACAGCATACGAAATCATGATAAGTGACATGATGATGTACTTTGATGATATAGAGGAGCTCAAGAAAAGAATAAACGCTATGTATTATATAGCAAAGAACTCTGGAATCAGAGGAATGGTTGCAGGCCAGGTTTCTGACATCGAAAGCGAAAATCAGCAGTGCTCCAACGAAATGCTCGAGTACATTCACCTAAACAAAACAGGTGCTCTGATTGTTGCTGCAATCAAAGCTGGTCTTTACCTTGGCGGTGCTGATGATGAAATGATGAGAAATATGACTGCTTATGCAGAAAATATGGGTATTGCTTATCAGATTGCCGATGACCTTCTAGATGTCAGAGGAAACGAAGAACTAATGGGCAAGAAAACAGGTGTTGATGCCCAGCTTTCTAAAGTTACTTATGTTTCGCTAAACGGAATCGAAAAATCCGAGGAGCGTCTTGCGGAACTTACAAATAATGCGATTGAAGCTATTGCCGGATATTATGACAATGCAATCTTCTTTAAGGATCTTGTAATTAGGCTCGCTTCAAGAAGCAATTAAGGAGGAATGTAGAGGTGTTTAGTGAAGAGAGACTTTGACCTCTGCAGAAAAAACATATGGTAAAAAAATTAGAAGAATATAACTTCCCAGAGGATATTAAGAGGATGTCTCTAAATGACATGGAGCTTCTCTCATATTCTATTAGGGACTTTCTCATAGAAAATGTTGCTAAGACAGGTGGACATCTTGCATCAAATCTCGGAGTTGTAGAACTTACTATTGCAATGCACAAGATATTTGATAGCCCAAAAGATAAGTTTATCTGGGACGTTGGACATCAGTCTTATGTACATAAAATACTCACAGGAAGAGCCGGTGACTTTGGCGGACTCAGAACGCTGAACGGAATGAGCGGATTTCCTAAGAGAAAGGAAAGTGAGCACGATATATACGAGACAGGGCATTCTAGCACATCGATTTCTGCTGCGGCCGGTATTGCTGCGGCTCGTGATATAAAGGGTGAGTCTTACGATGTTGTTGCAGTAATTGGAGATGGCTCGCTTACAGGCGGAATGTCTTATGAGGCTTTGAATAACCTGGGACATTCTAATTCCAAGGTTATTGTAATCCTAAACGATAACGGCATGTCTATTTCTAAGAATATTGGAGGCGTGTCGGAGCATCTTGGAAAATTAAGAACTTCTACAGGATATATAAATGCAAAAGACAACATAAAGAACGCTGTCGAAAAGATACCTGCTATAGGACCTGGGCTTAGACATGTAATCGGTGAAGCCAAGGACAAGGTGAAATATGCTATTATAAACGGCGGCATTATTTTCGAGGAGCTTGGGTTTACATATCTTGGACCAGTAGATGGTCATAATCTCATGGCTGTTATGCAAGCTCTAGAGTCAGCAAAGCATGCAAAGGGACCTGTTGTTGTTCATGTGATAACTAAGAAGGGAAAAGGATATAGGCAGGCTGAGCAGAATCCTGATAAATTTCACGGGATTGGACCTTTTGATACTGAGACAGGCGTTCCTATAAAATCATCAGGAAAATCTTATTCTAAGGTATTTGGAGAGACTGTATATTCCCTTGCAGAAAAGCACGCGGATGTTGCAGCGATATCTGCTGCTATGTGCGATGCTACAGGTCTTGGAAAGTTTTCGCAGGATTTTTCGAAGAGATTCTTTGATGTAGGAATTGCAGAGGCTCATGCTGTTGCCTTTGCGGCAGGACTTGCAACTAACGGAATGAAACCTTATGTTGCGATTTACTCATCTTTCCTTCAGAGAGCGTACGACCAGCTCATAGAAGATGTATGTCTTCAGAATCTTGGCGTTGTTTTTGGAATCGATAGAGCTGGCATCGTAGGGGCAGATGGTGAGACACACCACGGCATTTTCGATATTTCTTATCTGATGCCGATGCCGAACATGCAGATTCTTGCACCGTGCGACGGAAAGCAGCTTGCGCAGATGCTCGAGTATGCATATAGACAAGATGGCCCGGTTGCAGTGAGATACCCTAGAGGAGAGTGCCCACAAAAGGATCTTGTATATACTGACTTCGCTGGAAAGAATATCAGAATATATGAGGGCGAGGATGCTGATATCCTTGCAGTTGGTGCTATGCTTCCTGCAGCTCTTGAGGCAAGAGAAAAGCTTGCAAAAGAAGGAATCAGTGCAGGCGTTGTAAACATCGGAGTGCTGAAACCTGCAGAATACGACTTTATAGATGACCATAATAAACTTATGTTAACTATAGAAGATAATCTGCTTATCGGAGGCTTTGGTGAGTTATTTAGATCAAAGTCAGGTTGCCCGAATGTTGAATGCATGGGCTGGCCGGATCAGTTTATTGAACACGGCGACTGCAAGGCTTTATATTCTATGTATGGCCTTGATAGCGAAGGAATAAAAGAAAGGATTTGTAAATATTTTGAAAGAAAGGCTTGATACACTTTTAGTTAAAAAGGGATATTTTCAGTCGAGAGAACGTGCGAAGGCTTCTATCATGGCGGGCATCGTATTTGTTGATGGACAAAAATGCGATAAAGCAGGAACCATGATAAAGGAAGATGCGGAGATCTTCGTAAAAGAAGATCCATGTCCTTATGTAAGCCGCGGCGGACTTAAGCTGGAAAAATCAATGTCTGAATTTGACCTTGATCTTAAAGGAACTGTATGTATGGATGTTGGTGCTTCTACAGGCGGATTCACTGACTGCATGCTCCAAAACGGTGCAGTTAAGGTCTACTCAATCGATGTAGGCTACGGGCAGCTCGACTGGAAGCTACGAACTGATGAGCGCGTTGTAAACATGGAAAAGTGCAATTTCAGATATCTTGATCCCGAAACAATAGAAGAAGAAATTGATTTCATCAGCGTGGACGTGTCATTTATTTCTCTTAAACTTATTCTTCCTGTCTGCAAGGAGCTTCTGAAAACAGGCGGCGAGATGGTCTGCCTAGTTAAACCTCAGTTTGAGGCAGGGCGCGAACAGGTTGGAAAAAAGGGAATTGTAAGGGATAAAGCAGTTCACGAGGAGGTAATCAGAAAAGTCATCGGATATGCATCTGACTCCGGGCTCAGTGCAAAGGGTCTGACATTTTCTCCAGTTACAGGTGCAAAAGGTAACATAGAATATCTTTTACATCTTTGCAAGGAGGAAATTTTGAGTTATAATATAGATGATGAATTTATTCACAACATTGTTTTGAGCTCCCACGAGGAGTTAGAATAACATATTACCTATGGTATTATTTTAAAGGAGACTGATTAAAATGAAACTATCAAACAAAGTCGAAGCAATGCAATTTTCACCAATCAGAAAATTCAACCCAATCGCTCAGAAGGCAAAAGATGCAGGTAAGAAAGTTTACCACCTAAACATCGGTCAGCCTGACGTAGCTACTCCAGAATGCTTTATGAAAGCAATCAGAGAATTTGACAAAGAAGTTATCGCTTACGCTGAATCAGGCGGACTAACTATCCTTCAGGATGCAGTTATCGATTACTTCAAGACATACGGAATGGACTTCGACAGAAGCAACATGATCGTAACTAACGGAGGATCAGAAGCTCTTACAATGACATTTACAGCTATCATGGAAGAAGGAGACGAAGTTCTTATTCCTGAACCATTCTACACTAACTACCATACATTCGCTATGGCAGCTGGTGGAAAAGTAGTTCCTATCACTACTAAGGCTGAAGATGGATACCACTATGCTAAGAGAGAACAGATCGAAGCAGCAATCACTCCAAAAACTAAGGCAATCGTTTGTATCACTCCAGGTAACCCAACTGGTACAGTTCTTACATTAGACGAAATGAAGCTTATCGGCGAAATCGCTAAAGAACATGACCTATGGATTATCGCTGACGAAGTATACAGAGAATTCGCATATGACGGAAGAGAAGTTACTTCATTCGGTATGATTCCAGAACTAGAAGACAGAGTAATCCTTATCGACTCAGTTTCAAAGAGATTCTCAGCTTGCGGAGCAAGAATCGGTCTTCTTATCTCAAAGAACAAAGAATTCATGTCAGGCGTAATGAAGATCGCTCAGGGAAGACTTTGCGTATCAACAGTTGACCAGGTTGGTGCAGCTGCTCTATTCAGACTTCCAGCTTCATACTACGAAGAAGTTAAGGCTGAATACTGCGGAAGAAGAGACGTTGTATACGAAGAACTAATGAAGATTCCTGGAGTTGTATGCCAGAAACCTGGCGGAGCATTCTACATGACTGCTAAACTTCCAGTTGACAACATCGAAGACTTCTTAATGTTCTTATTAACAGAATTCGAAGATAACGGCGAAACAGTAATGTTTGCACCTGCAGAAGGATTCTACGCTACACCAGGCCTAGGTAAAGACGAAATGAGAATCGCATATGTTCTAAAACAGGAAGATATGAGAAGAGGCGTTGAGCTTATCAGACTTGGTATCGAAGCATACAACAAAAAGCAGGGTAAATAATTAAAATAATACTTAGACTTTTTACGGCAGCGGATTCTATTTGGTCCGCTGCTTAATTTTTAAAGATTAAAGCCGCCCTTGGCGGAATTTTAGAAATATAACGATACAGAGAAAGGAAAAACTACTGTAAATGAAACTATCACCAATGATGCAGCAATATCTTGACATAAAGGAGGAGTACAAAGACTGTATTTTGTTTTTTAGGCTTGGGGATTTCTATGAGATGTTCTTTGATGATGCGAAGACTGTCTCAAGGGAACTTGAGCTTACACTTACAGGTAAAAACTGCGGACTCGAAGAGAGAGCTCCTATGTGCGGTGTTCCATATCATGCAGCCGATAATTATCTGGCAAAGCTTGTCGAAAAAGGCTATAAGGTCGCTATCTGTGAACAGGTCGAAGATCCCGCTGCAGCTAAAGGTATTGTAAAACGCGAAGTTATTAGAATTGTAACGCCTGGTACAGTTACATCCCAGGCTATGCTAAAGGAAAACGAAAATAACTATCTTGCCTGCATTTACACATGCAAAGAAGGCGGAGCTATTGCATACTGCGATATTTCCACCGGGGAGCTTTGTGTGACTGAGCAGGATTATGATATTAATATATATGATACGATTATAAACGAAATAGTAAAAATAGATGCCCGCGAACTGATTTTCTGCGAGCATTTTGCTGATAATAACGATATGGAAAAGCTAAAGGCTTCTCTAGGTGCATTTACTACTGTGCTTCCCGAAGGCTATTTTTCTGAGGAGACTGCAGAAGATGTCATAAGAGGACAGTTTGGAAAAGGCGCAGAAAGCTCTATGGGGCTTTCCGGTAGAACCTTTGCTGTCAGAGCACTTGGAGCACTTCTTTCATATCTTCTAGAAACACAGAAACAGTCTCTTGGGCAGATTACTTTCTGTAGCTACTACGAAATTGGAAATCATATGGCGCTCGACAAGTCGACACTCAGAAATCTTGAGATTACCCAGACTCTGTATGAGAAGAAGGTGCAAGGGTCTTTACTTGGAGTGTTAGACAAAACAAAGACGGCTATGGGCTCACGAAAAATGAAAAAGTGGCTCAAGGAGCCTTTGAATAGCTCTGCTGAGATTAACAGAAGGCTTGATGCTGTAGATGAGCTTATAAATAATCCTTTGATGGAAAATAATATTAGAGAGTGTCTGCGAAATGTCTATGACTTTGAGCGTCTGTGTGGAAGAATCGCATCTGGAAATGCAAACGGCAAGGATCTTCTCGCGCTCAAGAAGTCTGCAGCTGTTCTTCCTGAGATAAAGGGAGAAACAGAAGGTGCAGAATCTGAGCTTCTTAGAAAGATTTCATCACAGATACATGATCTTGAGGAAATTCATGACATGATTGAGAATGCTATTTCTGAGGATGCGCCTTTTACTGTCAAAGAGGGTGGCCTTATAAGGGATGGATATTCTGCTGAGCTTGACGAGCTTAAACTTTCTATAAAGGATGCAAAGCTTTGGATTGCAAATCTCGAAAGCAGAGAAAGAGAAAGAACCGGAATCAAAACGCTCAAGGTAGGATATAACAAGGTGTTCGGCTATTATATAGATGTAACAAAACTGAATGCAGACCTTGTTCCGGAAGAATATATTAGAAAACAGACCTTAGTTAATAACGAAAGATATATTACGCCAGAGCTAAAGGAAATGGAAAGCCTAGTTCTGAATGCAGAGGCAAAGATTAATCAGCTTGAGTATAATATCTTTGTTTCTATAAGAGAGAGAATAGAAAATGAAATTTCAGCTATACAGAAGACATCATCTGCAATTGCAGAGCTAGATGTTTTGTGTGCTTTTTCCCATGTCAGCGTAAGCAACGGATACACAAAGCCTGTAATCGACGATAGTTATGAGCTTGATATAAAAAATGGAAGACATCCGGTAGTTGAGATTTCTGAGGGCAGCACCTTTGTTGCAAATGATACTTATCTGAACTGTGAGGATTCAAGCCTTGCGATTATAACAGGACCTAACATGTCAGGTAAATCTACATACATGAGACAGACAGCGCTTATCGTGCTTCTTGCCCAGGCGGGATGTTTTGTTCCTTGCGATTATGCGAGAATCGGTGTGTGCGACAGAATTTTTACGCGTATCGGAGCATCGGATAACCTTTCTCAGGGACAGTCGACGTTCTATGTGGAGATGAGCGAGCTTTCGTATATCCTCGGATGCTCCACAGAGCGAAGCCTGATTATTCTTGATGAAATCGGACGTGGCACAAGCACTTATGACGGTCTTGCCATAGCCTCTGCAACTGTAGAGTATCTGTGCAGCGAAAAGTTCAAGGTTAGAACTCTGTTTGCGACTCACTATCACGAGCTGACTGATATGGAGGAGAGAGATGGGGTTGTAAATCTCAATGTTTCTGTATCAGAGGACAATGGTGACATCGTCTTCCTGCACAAGATTGCGAAAGGATCAGCAAGTCGAAGCTATGGTATTCATGTGGCAAAGCTTGCGGGAGTTCCTCAGGAGCTTTTGGAAAATGCGGAAAACAAGCTTATAAATCTCGAAGAAAAATCAAAGAACAAAGAAGCTCTTTACGAAGCGAAGGAGACTTTGTCAAAGCCAAAGCCTGCGCTAAAGACAAAAAATGAACAGGATGGTTATCTCAAAGAGAGCAAATCCTCTAAGGCTGGCGAGCAGATTTCATTCTTTGTTTCTGATACAGAGAGAAATATTTTGGATAGGCTCGATGAGATTGATATTATGGAGCTTACTCCGTCAAAGGCTATAGCTCTTATAGAAGAACTTAAGTCTATGGCAGAAAAGTAAATTCGAATTTGGTGCCGGAATACTTCGGCATATAATAGAGGTAGATTATGATTAGAGTTTTGGATAAAGAAGTAGCTGACAAAATCGCTGCCGGCGAGGTCATAGAAAGTCCTGTATCTATAGTCAAGGAGCTTGTAGAAAATGCAGTTGATGCAGGTGCAGGCTCTATCGTCTGCGAAGTAAAAAAAGGCGGAAAATCATATATAAGGATTACAGATAACGGATGTGGTATTGAGCCGGAATATCTGAGAACAGCTTTTCTGAGACATGCGACGAGCAAAATCAGGACTGCCGATGATTTAAACGAGATTGGGACTTTGGGATTTCGAGGTGAGGCTCTCGCTAGCATCGCGGCTGTCACTAGATGTGAGGTCATAACTAAAACTGCAGAAAATAAGACTGGAAGGCGCATTGTAATTCACGGTGGAAATGTCGTAAGTGAGGAGGTCACAGGTTGTCCTGATGGAACTACATTTATAGTTCGCGATTTGTTTTACAACATGCCTGCAAGATCAAAATTCCTCAAAAGCGATGGTGCAGAAAGCGGTAAAATCATTGATTTTATGTCGAGGATTGCTCTAACAAAGCCTGAGATAAGGTTTCGCCTAATAAATAATGGCAAAGCATTGTTTTCGACGTCTGGAAATGGAAGCCTCAGAAGCGCAATTCAGTCTATATATAAGGAGAAGGACTTTGATGAGCTTGTAGAGGTTGATTATAGAGATGAGTTCATGAGAATTTATGGATATACATCTAAGCCATCACTTTCGAGAACTAACAGAAGGAGCCAGTATTTCTTTGTCAACGGAAGAGTTGTAAAGAGCAAAGTCATGGAAAAGGCTCTGATGGAAGGCTACAGAGAGCGTCTATTTGAAGGAAGATATCCTGCATCCTTTCTATTTCTTGAAATACGACCAGACCTTTTAGATGTAAATATTCATCCAAACAAAAAAGAAGTTAGGTTTGATAATGATGCTAAAGTTTCAGATGCTATCAAAGAGGCAATAGAAAAGGCACTTGCTACAAAGGATGCTGTTGTAAGCGCAAAGGATCCAAAAGCTGATCTTGTTTCTGAGTTTTGCATAGATGTAAATGATAGCGATATGCAGGATGAAAGTAGTACATCTTGCAAAAGCAGTGATTTTAGGCTTGAGAGCGCAAAAACTGATCGAAGCTCAAAACAGATTGACATAAAAGAATTATTGTCACAAAAGAGAGAAGCCCTTGAAAAGGCAGAAGAAGAGAAGCTAAAAGAAAATGAAATAAGCGAAGTAGATAAAATAGCAGTAGATAAAATAAAGGTTTACGAAGAAAATTCATCCTATTCATCTAAGAAGATTGGCTTTGATGATTTTGATATGAACCCTGGACTTAAGCCTTTTGATTTCAGCGAGCTCAGATATGATGGAGCTGTATTTGGAACTTATATAATTGCAGAGGATAGTGATAGCTTCTATTTGATTGATCAGCATGCAGCTCACGAGAGAATTTTTTATGAAAAGCTTGTTTCTGATTATCTAAGTAGCGAGAAGCATTCCCAGCTTCTTTTGACTAATTTCACGATTGATGTGCCTCTTCAGATGGCGGAGGAGCCGGATGAGTGGATGGCCATGCTCTCTGAGATGGGATACGAGATTGAGCCTTTTGGCGAGAGCACCTTTGTTGTAAGGGGAATTCCTCAGTTTATGAATCTTTCGGAAGCCGAGGAGTTTATAAACACATTTATCGATAGCTATGACAGCGGCAGTGTGATAAATAACAGCATTGTGATAGACAAGCTTATAACAAAATCCTGTAAGAGCGCAATTAAGGCACACGACTACATAAACGATGCCGAAATCAAAGCGCTGATGGAGCAACTAGCAAAATGCAGGAATCCGTTTTCCTGTCCTCACGGAAGACCTACATTTATAAGGTTTTCTATTTATGAATTAGAACGTATGTTTAAACGTGCCTAAATATACTGGTGCGGGATTTTGCCGCATCTAAACTGAAAGGATATTTTGATGAAAAGAAAGATTGTTGCAGTCTGCGGTCCTACGGCCGTTGGAAAAACAAAATTTTCAATAGAAATTGCAAGAGCATTTGATGGGGAGATCGTTTCCTGTGACTCTATGCAGCTTTACAAGTTTATGGATATTGGAAGTGCTAAGCCGACAAAGGAAGAACAAAGCCGTGCGCCTCATCACCTCGTAGATGTAATAGATCCTAGAGATGATTTTTCCTGCGCAGTTTATAAAAAAATGGCTTTTGATGCTATCGACGATATAATTTCTCGTGGGCATCTCCCTGTTATTGCAGGAGGAACAGGGCTTTATCTCAATTCTATTCTATATAACATGGAGTTTGATGAAGTACCTCCAGCAGACGAGGCTCTGAGAGCAAAGCTGTATCAGGAGGCATCAGAATATGGAAATGAATACGTCTATAATAAGCTTAAGGAGATAGACGAAGCTGCGGCTAGTCGAATCCATCCAAACAATGTGAAGAAAGTTATAAGAGCTTTGGAGGCGGCCCTAAGCGGAAATAAAATCGGAGACTTTTCTAAGGATATAACAAGAAATGAGTCTGTAGATGCAGTTTTGATATGCTTAACAAGAGATAGAGAAGAGCTATATGATCGAATTAACAGAAGAGTTGACATATTGCTAGATGAGGGCCTTGTTGAGGAGGTAAGGTCTTTGATGGAGATGGGTCTTACAGATGAAAATATTTCCATGAAAGGCATAGGATACAAGGAGGTTATCGCATATCTTAGGGGTGAGGCTAGCCTCGAGGATACGGCAGAGCTCATAAAAAAGAATACTAGACATTATGCAAAGCGTCAGCTGACGTGGTTTAGAAGGTATGAGGATATGAAATGGTTTGACATTTCAACTTACAGTGATGATGAAACTTGTCTGGAGGCGATAATACAGTGGCTGAAAAAACAGTTGTAATAAGTAACAAAAGCGATAAGCCCGACAATATAGTTGCCCGCGAGAACGAGATTTTTACTGAGTGCAGGCAAACAGAATCGGAGCTTCCTGGATTTTTGAACGGCTTTTTTATGTATCTTAAGGGAAGCGTTCTTCCCCAGAGCAGGCTTGCTTATCTAAAGGATATAAGGTTTTTCTGTAACTATCTTATAAACGAAACAGACCTTACTGAGGCAAAATCCCCTCGAAAGATTACAGAAAAAGAGTTTAACAATATTGTCGGAGCAGATATCAATATATTTCTCGACTACTGCAGGCATTATACAGTTGAAGAGGATGAGCGCATATGTGTCTACGAAAATAACAACAAAACCCTTGCTCGCAAAAAATCATCTCTCTCTGTGATGTTTAAATACCTCTATAGAGATGGAATAATGGAGAAGAATATAACAGATGCATTTGACCCTATTAAGGTTCAAAAACCCGGTGAAAAGGAGATCAAAGCTCTGCAGGACGATGAGGTTATGATTATGCTTGATGCTGTAACTACAGGCACAGGACTGACAGACCACGAGCTTGCTTACTGGCGAAAAACAAAGAAAAGGGATAAGGCTGTTTTGATGCTGTTTCTGACTTATGGACTGAGACTTTCTGAACTTAGCCAGCTTAACCTTTCGTCTTTTAATTTCAGCAGGGGAGAGTTCAAGATTTTCCGAAAGAGAGGAAAGGAGTCTATCATGCCTCTTAACCAGTCAGTTACTGCTGTACTGGAGGACTATATCTATAATGAGAGAAAGGATGAGGGGCTGACAGCAGAAAATGAGGATGCACTTTTCCTTTCGCTTCAGGGAAAGAGGATGACAGGAAGGCAGATACGTGAGCTTGTAAAGAAGTACACGGCTATTGCTCTAAATACGTCAAGAAAGGCAGGCTACAGTCCTCATAAGCTTAGAGCTACAGCGGCTACAAGTCTTATAGGACGTGGAAACTCAATATACGATGTAGCTGCACTTTTAGATCATGACAATGTTACTACTACCCAGCTTTATGCAAGACATAAGCAGGATGTAAAAGGAACTCTCGTTCGCGGAATGGAATGGGAGAAAGAGCGTACAGAAAATGAGACTGAAGAGGAAAGTGAAAAATAGCTAGCTGAGAATTCTTATATGCAGTTAATAAAATGCCTTATTTTTGCAGAGGCTACTTTGTTCACTCGCTCTTTACAAAATTATCAATGATAAGTTAATATTATGTTATAAAGTATAGAAGAGAAGGAAATTATTTTATGAGTATTAGTTTAGCAGACAAATTATTAGTTGAAAAGTTCGATATTTCTCAGGAGACACTTGATATTATCAATAAGTGTGAAGCAGAGCTCGGCGAGCGTTTTGCAGTTATTAATGATATTACGCAGTATAACCAGTACAAGGTGCTTCAGGCTTTTCAGGATAACAGAATTTCTGATAAGCACTTCTCATGGAACACTGGATACGGTTATGATGATGCCGGTCGTGATGCAATCGAAAGAGTTTATGCTCAGATTTTTAGAGCGGAAAAGGCTCTCGTAAGAACAAATATCGTTAACGGGACTCACGCTCTTGCAATTACACTGATGGGAATTCTAAGACCTGGTGATGAGATGATTTACTGTACTGGCGGTCCTTATGACACCCTTGAAGAGGTTATAGGTATCCGAGGTGAGGGAATGGGATCTCTCAAAGAGTACGGAATTACTTATAAGCAGGTTGACCTAATTGACGGTTCAAAAATCGACCTTGAGAAGCTGAAGGAGACTATCACAGACAAAACTGCTATGGTTTGTTTTCAGCGTGCTACAGGATACGACTGGAGAAAGTCAATTACAGTAAGTCAGTTAGAGGAGGCGGCAGCCTTTGTTCACGGCATTAGAGAAGATATCGTTTGTATGGCAGATAACTGCTATGGGGAATTTCTCGATGTAAAAGAACCGACAGAGGTTGGAATTGATATTATGGCAGGCTCACTGATCAAAAACCCAGGTGGCGGACTTGCTCTTTCCGGAGGATATGTATGCGGAAGAGAAGATCTTGTGGATAAGATTTCATATAGAATGACTTGTCCGGGAATCGGAGCAGAGTGCGGTCTTACTTTTGGTCAGACAAGAGCGATGCTACAGGGAATTTTTATGGCGCCTACAGTTGTAAACGGTGCTGTTAAGGGGGCAATTCTCTGCGGTAAGGTATATGAGAGTCTTGGATATCCCGTGTGTCCTGGACCTGATGATGATAGAAGTGATATCATACAGGCTGTTCAGCTTGGAAGTGCAGAGGCTGTTGTTGCTTTCTGCGAGGGGATTCAGGCTGCAGCACCTATTGATTCTTTCGTTACACCGGTTCCATGGGAAATGCCTGGATATGAATCAGAAGTTGTTATGGCGGCAGGTGCCTTTGTTCAGGGGTCATCTATCGAGTTAAGCGCAGACGCACCTATAAGAGCGCCATACAATGTTTATTTCCAGGGAGGACTGACATACGAGCATTCCAGATTTGGGGTTATTAAGTCTGTTGATAGACTTTTGAAAAAAGGATTATTAAAATGATGGATGAAGATATAAACAAAAAAAAGAAACGAAGAAAAAAACTAGAAGACGAGCTAAAGCAGGAGAAGGAAGACATTTGCGAGAATATAAGGGAAACTAAAAAAACAAAGGTTCTGCTCTCGGTTGTCAAGCTTTTGATTCTGCTTACGATTGTTGTTATGATTCCTGTTTATATGCTTATATATAAATGGGATTTGATTCAGAGTTTTAAAAGTATAAATGATGTTGTCGTATTCCTGGAAGGGTACAAGACGGAGAGCATTTTCGTGTATATCGGAATGCAGGTTATTCAGATTGTTATTTCTGTAATTCCAGGTCAGGCTTTTCAGTTTGCGGCAGGGATTTTGTACGGATTCGCTTTTGGACTTTTGTTTTCTATTATAGGTGCTGTAATCGGAACGACTATTACGTTTTACCTAGCAAAGATTCTAGGACGCGATGCCATGCACCTTCTGTTCACAGAAGAGAAGTTCAACTATTTTGTTGAGCGTCTGAACAGCAAAAAAGCTTATACGCTTGTTTTTCTGATTTACCTGATACCAGGACTTCCGAAGGATGTTATGAGCTATGCGGCGGGTGTTTCTTCCATGAAGTTCAAAGCATTCCTTCTGACATCTCTTATCGGGCGCATACCAGGCATGGCAGGAAGCTTGCTTGTGGGAGCACTTTATTTCAAGGGACATTATATTGCAATGGGAATAGTTGCAGCAATCGCTGTAATCGCATTTATAATGTGTATTGTAAAGAGAAAGAAGATTACGGAGTTTATGGACAGGTTCTACGAAAAAGTTGTTGAATAACAAGACCGTTTAGGTTTGAGAGGGCAGTGGAAACACTGTCCTTTTTTATATAGATATTCTATGTACGGGTATAAAAAACTATCATCAAATAATGTTTGATATAGTTGACAAAGTACATAAATATGTTTAATATAATAAACATAGGAGGAATTTAAAATGAGCAAAAGAACTACTGTAGTAATGCCGGAAACCAAAAGACATTTAGAGGTATTAGGTGAAAATATAAAACTTGCAAGACTTAGAAGAAACCTGGCAGTTGAGCTTGTGGCAGAGCGTGCAGGAATAAGCAGAAGTACATTATGGTCGGTAGAAAAAGGCAGTCCTACAGTTTCGATTGGAACCTATGCGGCTGTTTTGCATGCACTTGGTGGAATGGATACAGATATTGAACTTGTTGCTAGAGATGATGAGTTTGGAAGAAAGCTACAAGATTTGAATATACAGACTCGAAATAGAGCTAGAAGGAGCAGGTAAAATGTTTGATGATAATATTATTTTTGTATTTTGTGATCAGGGAAATAGCGGTCCTATAAAAATTGGAAAAATATATATAGATAAAGGCAGAGGTAGGGAAATAATGTCATTTGAATATGATGATAAGTGGCTAGAAAACGTTAATAATAATCGTTTTTTTGATCCTAACCTTATGTTTTACAAGGGAAGACAATATGCTCCTATTGATAAGTCAATGTTTGGAATTTTTGCTGACTCATGTCCGGACAGATGGGGTAGAACCTTGATGAAGAGACGTGAACTAATACGTGCAAGAAAAGAAGATAGAAAGCCAAAGCGACTTACAGATATAGATTATTTGTTAGGTGTATATGATGAAACTCGTATGGGAGCACATTTCTTGTGAAACGTTTTGATAGAAATGGAAAAAATAGAATTCACTTTTCTTCAGCAATGACTTTGCTTGGAAAGACGGATGGTGTTGATGCAAGTGATGGAAGCAGCTATCTGGATATTGTATCCTTTATTAGGATGCATGGTGCAAGACCAAAGCAAGATTTAATCGAATTGTGGAAGCGAATTGTATTTAGTATGGCTGTATCAAATACAGATGATCATTTACGAAATCACGGCTTTATATTATCTAAGGAAGGTTGGATATTATCACCTCTATATGATGTGAACCCTAATCCTGATGGAGATGCATTATCTTTAAACATTGATGAGTACAGTAATATAATAGATTTTGATACGATATTATCTGTTTCAGATCAATTTGGTATAAGTGGAAATGAAGCGCTCAAGATTCTTGAAGAAATAAAAACAAATGTATCTAATAACTGGAAAGCAGTTGCAAAAAAATATGGCATTAGCAGAGGTGATATAGAAAAAATGTCACCAGCATTTGATATGAGATATAAGTAGTTGAACGACAATGTTAAATATAGTAAACGTAAATTGCGTTGTTGATTGTTATATTA
>CAUWFN010000032.1:0-23404 GCA_963558075.1 uncultured Clostridia bacterium
GTTAAGATGAGGAAAACCTCATTTTAACTTGTACTAAATCTTGACATAGGACCATATATCCAATGACAAAATTTTATATTGCAATTGCATTTGCAATTACAACAATAATTCTACCGGGTATCCTGCCAAAATTCATAGTTTTCCTTGCAGTTAACGTACTTGCAGCTGCAAGCGGAATCTATCCGGTATTCTTTAGAAGAATCAGAAATTCCGTAGGAATTTTGTTCATCGTACTTCTAATCGTGCAGACTCTGTTTGCTCCAGGTGAGACAGTGTTGTTCTCATTTTGGATTTTTAAGGCAAAGCTAGAAGGTCTGATGTTTGCCCTTAAGCTTGGTTGTATCCTTGCTGGTGTTGCATCTGCGCTTGTATGGTTCTTTGCTGTAACAACAGAAAAGGATTTTGTCCTTGCACTAGAAAAGAAAGGTATGAGCCCTAAGGCATCATACGTTGTACTTTCAACACTTCAGATGGTTCCAGTTCTCAAGAAGAGATCACAGACTATCATGAACGCTCAGAGAGCAAGAGGTGTAGAAACAGAAGGTAGCCTTATCACAAGAGCAAAGGTATTCGTTCCTACAATTATTCCTCTAGTGCTTTCATCAATCCAGGGCACAGAAGAAAGAGCTCTTACGCTAGAAGCAAGAGGCTTCTCAGTAGACGCAAAGAAAACACATCTTTATGATATAGAAGCAAAGCCAATCGACAAAGTAGTGAGCATTGTCACATTCTGCCTGTTTGGTGTGATTATAGTAGGGAGGGTATTACTATGGGTTATATAGATCTTAAAAACGTAACGTATACATATCCTCTTGCAGAGGAGCCAAGCATCAGAAATATGAGCTTTTCACTGGAAAAGGGAAAGTTCTATGCTATCGTAGGTGCAAACGGAAGCGGCAAAACAACACTTTGCAATATCCTGAGAGGATTTATTCCTGAATTCTTCCAGGGTGAGCTAGAAGGCGAGGTTGTTCTTGATGGAGTTTCAATGAGTGAATACTCTCTAGGAGACCTTGCAAGCAGAATCGGATACGTATTCCAGAATCCATTCAACCAGATTACAGGCGCAAGAGATAACGTTTATGAGGAAATCGCATATGGACTAGAAAATCTAGGAATCGATGTTGATATCATCAGAAAAACTGTAGAAGATGTTATGGAGGTTACTAATACAAGCTACCTTGCTGACAAGAATCCGTTTGAACTTTCCGGAGGACAGCAGCAGAGAGTTGCCCTTGCATCAGTACTTGCACTTCAGCCAGACATTTTCGTAATCGATGAGCCTACTTCACAGCTTGACCCAAAGGAAACAGAGCGTGTATTTGATATCATCGACAAGATGAAGAAGATGGGCAAGACTATTATTCTAGTTGAGCACAAGATAGAACTTATTGCAGATTATGCGGATGAAATTCTCGTACTAGAAAATGGAGAGCTTATCCGCTTTGGTGAGAAACACGAAATCCTTTCTGACCTTTCACTTCTTGACAAGAATGTTGAGCTACCTCAGTCAGTAATCCTAGCTGACGAGCTACGCAAAAGCGGTTTTGATATAAAAGAGAAGGTTATAACAAAGGATGAAATGGTAGAAGAACTTAGAGCTGTTATTAACAAATAGACGGAGGAGAGGAAAATGGCATTAATTGAATTTAAAAATGTAGGTTTCAGTTATCCAAATGGATTCTCAGCTGTCGAAAATGTCAGCTTTGAGATTGAAAAAGGCGAAAATATCGCTATCGTAGGACAAAATGGTGCCGGAAAAACTACTACAGTTAAGATGATCAACGGTCTTCTGAAACCAACTGAAGGTACGGTAATTGTTGACGGTAAGGATACTAAGGATTACACTACTGCGCAGCTTTCAAGAACTGCCGGCTACGTGTTCCAGAATCCTGATGACCAGATTTTCCACAACAGCGTTGAAGAGGAAATCGAGTACGGACCAAAGGTTCTTAAGTTTGACCAGGAGAGAATGGAAGAGCTGATTCAGTATGCGGCAAAGCATACAAATCTGCAGGAGCATATGGACGAAAACCCTTACAACCTGCCTCTTTCTGTTCGTAAGTTTGTTACTATCGCATCCATCATCGCAATGGATACAGATATTATCATTCTTGACGAACCTACAGCAGGTCAGGACGTATGGGGAATCAGAATCCTAGAGAGCCTTCTTCGCGAGTTTAAGGCTCAGGGCAAAACCGTTATCACAATTACTCACGACATGGAGTTTGTAGTTAACAATTTTGAAAAAGTTTTCGTAATGGCCCACAAGAATCTTCTAAAGGTAACTGATCCTAGAAATGTTTTCGCAGACGAAGAGCTACTAAATGAGAGTATGCTTATGAAACCATATATCAGAGAAGTTGCATCAAATCTTGGACTTCCAGGCGATATCTTATCAAAGGAAGATCTGATTGCTTATCTGAAAAAATAAAGTTTTAGGTAAAAGTTATAAGGGAAAAACTTAGAAGCTTAAGATTATTAACTATGTTAAGCCAAGCGCTAAGAAGAATATAGCAAAACCCCCCTTGTGTCAATGCATGAAGCACAGGTTAATCATCCCCCAAAACCGCTTCATGCGCTGGCACATACTGAAACTAAAATCAAAATCAAAGAAAAGCTCCTAGGCGATATCAAAAGAACGCAAAGGAGCTTTTTTCATATTAGTAAGCTATGCCATAAATAGCTGGATTTTATATCTATACCATGTTTACTAGCTGTAGGTTTGGGGTAGAAATAAATTGTAATAAAAGAAATTAACGTAAGTCTTGCGTATAGACGCAAGCTGATTTCTAATAATTTACCTGCGATTGCCGAAAACCCCGCCAAAACGGCGGGGCGTGAGGCAGTCCTTTTAAATTTGTAGAAAAAATGCAAAAAGCAATATGATAATATTACTATGAATTAAATTCTGTGGGCGAGAGTTTTTGCTCGTGCAATACCGTCAGTTTGATCAATATCACCGATATTGCATACGCCAGGAAGAAGAATTTCTTCGATAACTTTTGCGTTCAGAAGTTCCATAGATTTTTCGTAAGAATATTTCAAAGCAAGGAATGCTTCGATACCAGTATCTTCACATGTACTCATGAGAGCTGTAGTTTTGCCACTGAAATCAATGCCTTTGACATATAGGGAATACCACTTGTCAATCGCCGCTTTTATTTGTGATGGGAATGAGTACCAGTAGAGAGGTGTTGCAATTACAATAGCATCAGCGGACTCTAGGTGGTCTGCTATTTTGTTGTAATCGTCGTCAAACACACATGCTTTTTCGTTTTTGTAGCAGCAGTCGCATGCTTTGCAGCCGTTGATTTTCATAAAGGCTGTGTCAAAACGTACAACCTGATGACCAAGTTTTTTTGCTTCACCTTCGAAAGCATCAGCCATTCTGTTGGTATTTCCGTTTGAGCGGGGACTTCCTGTCATAAGTATAATTTTTTTCATAAACAAAATCCTTTCATCCAAAATAGGCCTAAAAGCCCAAATTAGTGTGAAGTCTACTGCAAAAATGCAAAGAAACTTTGAAATATGGGCTCAAAATAGGGCTAAATTAATATTGTAATAACAGTATATTCCGCTCTCATAAATAATGCAACAAAACCATACAATAAAATGTGGTATAATGAACTTATATTGGGAAGGCAAAGAGACGATAAACTCATTATAATTTGATAATCTAGCGTAAAGCGATTGGAGGTATAGACATTGATAAAAACGCTTTTTAAATATTTTAAGGCTCATAGAGGCATATTTGCACTGGACATGCTTTGTGCAATTATTGTTGCAGCAATAGATTTAGCATTTCCACTAGTTTCTCGAAAGGCAATGTATGATCTTTTGCCGGGAAAACTATATCGTGTATTTTTTGCACTTATGATTACGGTGGCCCTGTTCTTTGTTATAAGGTCGGTAGCCTACTATATTATGACCTACTGGGGTCATACCTTTGGTGTGAGGGTAGAGGCCGATATAAGAGCGGATTTGTTCAGACATTTTCAGGAGCTTGATTTTGATTTTTACGACAGAAACAGAACCGGAAAACTTATGAGCAGGCTCACAGGTGATTTGTTCGAAATTACGGAGCTATCCCATCATGGCCCTGAGGACCTAGTGATTTCAGTACTTACGATTCTCGGCGCGCTGATTTTCATGTTTACAATCGAGTGGCGCCTTGCGCTTATAGTGACTTTGATAATACCTGTGTTTTTAATTGTCGTTATCATGATGAGAAAGCGTATGACTCTTGCATCTGCAGGGGTCAAGCAGAATATGGCCTCGATTAATGCGGATATAGAATCTTGTATTTCAGGAATCAGAACATCAAAGGCGTTCTCAAACGAGGAAGTTGATTTTGCAAGATTTGGACGATCAAATGATAGATATAAAGTGGCAAAAAAAGATTTTTATAAGGCTATGGGTATGTTCAATGCGACGCAGGAGTTTTTCATGTGTATTATGCCAGTTGCAGTTATTGCTTTTGGCGGAAAACTCATAATGGAAGGAGCTATGAATTATATCGATCTTATTACCTTTACTCTGTTTGTAAACACATTTATCGCGCCAATTAGAAAGCTTGCAAACTTTGCAGAAATATTTACAAATGGAATGGCAGGGCTTAAGCGTTTTGATGAGCTCATGAAGGTAGAACCAAAGGTTAAGGAATCGGAAAATCCTGTTGATTTTGCTGTAGAAAAGGGGGATATTTCTCTGGAGAATGTATGCTTTTCCTATACTGAGGGCACTAGGGTTTTGACTGACATAAGTATGGATGTAAAGGCGGGAGAAACTATTGCAGTTGTTGGAGCATCTGGCGGCGGCAAAACTACCCTTTGTCAACTGATACCGAGATTTTATGATGTGACTTCAGGAAGCATCAAAGTCGATGGTGTCGATATTAGGGACGTTAGAAAACGTGCGCTGAGAAGCAGTATTGGAATTGTTCAGCAGGATGTATTCATATTCGCTGACTCTATTTACGAAAATATTCGCTACGGAAGACCTGACGCTGACTTTGATGAGGTTGTGGAAGCAGCAAAGAAGGCTGAAATCTATGATGATATTATGGAGATGCCGGATAAGTTTGATACTTATGTGGGCGAGAGAGGAACTATGCTTTCTGGAGGACAGAAGCAGAGAATTTCTATTGCTAGAATTTTCCTGAAGAACCCCAAAATACTTATTCTTGATGAGGCGACTTCTGCTCTTGATACAGTCACAGAGAAGAAAATCCAAAAGAGCTTTGATGAGCTTTCTGTTGGAAGAACGACTCTTGTTATAGCCCACAGACTTGCAACTGTAAGAAATGCGGACAGAATTGTGCTTATAGAAGATGGCAAGATAAAGGAAGAAGGTCGTCACGATGAGCTTATGGCTCTAGGCGGAGGATATGCAAAGCTGTACAACACACAAAAGCTTGGTAAGAAGACCGAAAAAGATGCATAAATCTTTTGAAAGATAAAAATAAGAGGTATGCTTAGCCTAATGATTTAGGCTTTTGCGTACCTCTTTTCTTTTGATTTTTATATCATCTGTTTTGCCGATTCTTGTATTAATTCTGCGACAGATGTGTTTTGATCTTAATTTGAAGAACTTTGATGTCAAGCTTCTTTAGCTTGATTTGCTTTGATATTACGAAGTGATCTTAGTTTTTCAGACTCTGAAGTGGTGCAGGGATTCTGCCTCCGCGGTTTATCATCTTTGCAGGTGATTTATCTCTAAGTTTCATAACAGGGCCGTATCCTAGAAGACCTCCAAAATTCAGCTCTTCGCCTTCCTTAAGTCCAATTGCAGGGATTACTCTTACAGCAGTTGTCTTGGAGTTAACCATACCGATAGCAGCCTCATCTGCGATGATTGCAGAGATAACTTCGCATGGCGTATCTCCAGGAATAACTATCATATCAAGTCCTACAGAACATACAGCAGTCATAGCCTCTAGTTTTTCGATAGAAAGTGTGCCTTCGCGAGCTGCGTCAATCATTCCAGCGTCTTCACTTACAGGAATGAAAGCACCCGACAGTCCTCCTACAGATGATGATGCCATTACGCCGCCTTTTTTGACTGCATCATTTAGCATAGCAAGGGCAGCTGTTGTTCCATGAGCACCGCACTGTTCAAGTCCGATTTCTTCAAGAATGTGAGCAACTGAATCGCCGATAGCAGGTGTAGGTGCAAGTGAAAGGTCAACAATACCAAACTGAACACCTAGCATTTCGGCAGCTTCTGTACCGACTAGCTGGCCAACTCTTGTAATCTTGAAAGCAGTCTTTTTAATTGCTTCTGCTACGACATTTAGAGGTGCATCGTCTGGCATTTTTTCTAGAACAGCTCTCACAACGCCAGGGCCTGATACGCCAACGCTGATTACGCAGTCAGCTTCTCCAACACCATGGAATGCGCCTGCCATAAAAGGATTGTCTTCTACAGCATTACAGAAAACAACAAGTTTTGCAGCGCCGATGCACTGATTATCTTTTGTCATTTCTGAAGCTTTGTAAACCTGCTGTCCCATTATTTTTACTGCATCCATATTGATTCCGGCTTTTGTTGAACCGATATTAACAGATGAACATACTATATCAGTTTCTGCTAAAGCTCTTGGAATCGATTTGATAAGCTCCATGTCGCCTGCACTGAATCCCTTCTGAACAAGGGCAGAGTATCCGCCGATAAAGTTAACTCCTACAGCCTTTGCTGCCTTGTCTAGTGTATGTGCGTATTTTACAGGATCGCCACCAGAAACTCCGGCAAGCATTGAAATTGGTGTTACAGAAATTCTTTTGTTTACAATTGGAATACCATATTTCTTTTCAAGAAATTCTCCTGTTGCTACTAGGTTTTCTGCAAGATTAGTAATCTTTGCATAAACTTTTTCGCAAGACTTGTCTATATCGCTGTCAGCACAATCGAGAAGAGAAATTCCCATAGTGATTGTTCTGATATCAAGGTTTTCTTCCTGAATCATGTTAATGGTTTCCATGATATCATTCATGTTAATCATATAGCTTATTTCCTTTCCTGAAGTTTAGATTCTGTGCATTGAGTTGAAGATGTCTTCGTGCATTACGTGAACTTTCATTTCCGGTGAAGCCTCGTCGATTGTTGCCTGAAGCTCATCGATTGACATTGATGCATTTGTAATATCGATAATCATAATCATGCAGAAAAATTCTTCCAAAACTGACTGTGTAACTTCTATTACATTAGCATCTGCCTTTGCGCATGCTGCTGAAACCCCGGCCAAAATACCAACCTTGTCTTTGCCTACAACGGTCACAACTGCTCTCTGTTTCTTATCCATTGCTATTCTCCTTTTATTCTGATTTTAAATTTACCGTTTTCAAGTTCATTGTCTACTTTATATAATATGTTAAGTTTCGGGTAATTAGCAAGAAAATATTTTTTATTTTCTTTACAATTTCCAATCATGTTCGAAAACCATGCCGAATTTGAGTAAATATCGACCTTTATTCGCCTATTTTGATCAAAGAAGCTATTCCCGGCGCCCTCTGAATTATCAAAGTCGCTGCTCCCTGCGCCCTTTGCCAAGTAGGGCGCTAGTCTTTCATCGGCTTTGATAAGCTCTTCTATACGCTCTTTTGCAATTGCTCCTTCGACAAGCTGCCTAAAAGCGGGGTGATAGGTTCCACCGTTTATAAATCCACCTTCGTTTATGAGATCAGTGCTTTTGAGGCCGACTCTCATAATCGTGATACCTGCATCGTCGAGAATTTTATACATTTCCTTTGTTCTGTAAACTGCCTCTTCTCGTGAAAGGGGCGCATATTCGCCTCTTTTGTATTGATTATAAAGCTCTGTATCATCGATTACTATTGTAGGATAAAGCCTTGTAAGGGATGGCCCAATTTTGACAGTTTCTCTCGCTGAATATAGGCATGTATCTAGGCTGTCGCCAGGAAGACCAATCATCAGCTGAATTCCAAGTTCAAAACCATAGGATTTTATTAACTCTGAGCTTTTGTAAACTATCGAGCTGTCGTGACCTCTGTTAGAAAGTGCAAGGACTCTATCATCAAAGGATTGAACCCCAAGTTCAATAGTATCTACATCGTATTTTTTTAGATTATCGAGAATCTCCTCATTTATATAATCTGGGCGTGTTGACATGTGTATCTTGTCAATTTTACCGGCATCCTTGTACTCTTTTGCAATTGCAAGGTAGCTGTTTTGCTCTTCGATAGGAATTCCCGTGAAGCTTCCACCAAAAAATGCGACCTCAACTGTGTCGAGGTTTTGCTTTTCTATAGTCGAAAGCCAAGTTTCTATTGTGTTATATACATCTTCTCCGGTTACGGATTTCTGGCGGGCTGTAATTTTTTTCTGGTTGCAGAATATACAGTCGTTCGGACATCCTTTATGGGGAATGAAGATTGGAATAATTGCGTGTTTTTTCATTTACATCTCCTAAAATAGGGTATTGCTGAGTTTACCAAAATGTAGGTGCCTTGATGGCTTGATTTCTGAAACCGCCTAGCAAGGGCAATTTGCAATCTAGAGTATCGATCCGATATCTGTTAGGGGATACTCTGTGAACCATTTGCAGGTTAGTCCTTTGCTCTCGATAAAATCTTTGATTCTATGAAAGTCAGGATGGGCTGATAAATCGCCGTTAAAAATAATTTCACTGCCGATTCTTCCGCTAGTGCCTCCGATAAACCCTGTGTCATATCCATCTAGTCTTACAAATCCAGGTGAAACGAGAAGCACATCAAGCTCAGGGAAAGCGCTACAAGCTTTGACTATTCCCTTATCGTATGTGATTATGGAATTTTCGTCAACAATTACGATACTGCATTTAGTGTAGCCTTGGCGCACATTGATAAGCTCCATGTCCATTTTCTGTGCCTCTGCAAGAAGCTTTGGATTAGTAAGCTTCAGATTGTGTATAAAATATCTGCCCGTGCAAGCTGCATTGAAGGCAACATCTCCCGGATAATAATAGGAAAGATCGTTTTTCTGCGCAGCAAAAACAGGTGCACTCTTTCTATATCCCATTCGGCACATGAAAATGTCAGGATGGTTAGAAATTCCTTTGTCCACAACGCCTTCGGATGAGATGGCTTTGATGGTGCATCCTTTTGTCTTTAGATAGTCAATCAGTATTCTGTTTGCGTCTTTTGATATATATGTCGTATTCATAAATTTCATTATACTACAAAATCACGGCTCCAAGGATGTTTTTTCCAAAATTTTACTGATTTTTTCTCAGATTCTATTGGAAAAATAAGGCGTATCATTATATAATTAAATAAGTATGCTTATGCTTTTAATTAAGCTGCCTGCATAGAGTAATCGGGCAGCGGTTTTGATAATAACCAGATGGAGGAAATGATATGGACTATAAAAAACTAGCAGAATTACTTTTCCCAGGTAATCTTAAGTCACCAGAAGAATGGGAAAGCATGTATCCGGAGAGAGACCTTCCGGAAGGAGCAAAGGTAACGCGTCTTGGACCTAGCCCTACAGGATTCATCCACCTCGGAAATCTTTATGGTGCTTTTGTTGACGAGAGACTTGCTCACCAGTCAAATGGAATTTTTTACCTTAGAATAGAAGATACAGATGACAAGAGATATGTAGAAGGTGCTGTGGAAATCATCATCAATTCACTGAGATTCTTCGGCATCAATTTTGATGAGGGCGCAGGATTAAATGGAGACACTGGCTCTTATGGAAGCTATACTCAGAGCGAAAGAGGCGAAATCTACAGAAGCTTTGCAAAGAAGCTTGTTGAAGAGGGAAAGGCTTACCCATGCTTCCTAACAGAAGATGAGATTGCCGAAATCAGAGAGGGCCAGGAAAAAGCAAAGGCAAACCCTGGAATCTATGGTGAGTATGCAAAGAGCAGAAACCTTTCAATTGAGGAAATAGAAGAAAACCTAAAAGCAGGAAAGCCTTATGTTGTAAGACTTCGTTCAACAGGAAACCCAAATCCTTCACCTGAAACTGTAAGAAAAGTTCATGTAAAGGATGCAATTAGAGGTGTCCTTGAAATGCCAGAAAACTTCCAGGATGTTGTAATTCTAAAGGCTACAGGAATTCCTACTTACCACTTTGCACACGTTGTAGATGATCATCTTATGAGAACTACGCACGTAGTAAGAGGGGCAGAATGGCTACCTTCACTTCCTATTCATATCGAGCTGTTCGAAAAGCTTGGCTGGGAAACTCCAGTATATTGCCACACTGCACAGCTTATGAAGCTTGATGAAGAAGGCAATAAGAGAAAGCTTTCAAAGAGAAAGGACCCAGAGCTTTCACTTGACTACTACAGAAACCAGGGATATCATCCGGCAGCAGTAAGAGAATATCTTCTTACAATCCTAAACTCAAACTTCGAAGAATGGAGAATGGAAAACCCAGATGCTCCGATTGACGATTTTGATTTTACAACAGAAAAGATGAGTAACTCAGGTGCACTGTTTGACTTGAACAAGCTAAACGACATCAGCAAAGACGTTCTTCTAAGAATTCCGGCTGCAGAGCTGTTTGACTTCTTGAAGAGCTGGGCAGAAGAGTTTAAGCTAGAAATCATGCATATCTTTGATGATAGAGAATACATGGAAAAAATCCTTGACCTTGGAAGAAACGATAAGAAGCCTAGAAAGGATTTCATCTATGCACAGCAGATGATTGAGTTTATCAGCTACTTCTTTGATGATATGTTTGTTCGTGAAGACGAAATGCCAGAAGAGGCAAAGGCTGACGAAAAAGCAATCCTTGAGGCTTACCTTGCAAGCTATGACCATTCAGATGATCAGAGTGCTTGGTTTGACAAAATCAGAGCTATCGCAACAGACATGGGATATGCTGCAAAGCCAAAGGATTTCAAAAAGCATCCTGAGGAATACAAAGGCCATGTTGGTCACGTGAGCACAGTTATCAGAATTGCGCTTATGGGCCGCAGCCAGTCGCCTGACGTATGGGAAATCCAGCAGATTATGGGTGAGGAAAGAACAAAATCTAGAATCGCAGAACTTATCGGTTAATCGAATTGATATTAAGCCGGCAGAGCAAAAGCTTTGCCGGTTTTTTTTTCGAAGATCTTTGGGCATGGCGCTGGAGCAGCCTTCGTATTCGCAATCAGGGCATGGCGCCGGGGCACCCTTTGCATTCGCAATCAGGGTATGGCGCTGGGGCAGCCTTTGCTATTGATACCTGAGCGACCTCGACTGCATTCATGTGCACTTCGAGCCTTTCTTTGATGGCTTTTGGAATATATAAGGTACATTTGTTAAATATACCAAATC
Source organism: uncultured Clostridia bacterium (assembly GCA_963558075.1). Lineage (GTDB taxonomy): Bacteria > Bacillota > Clostridia > Peptostreptococcales > Anaerovoracaceae > CALHKP01. Next base: position 11,274 of record CAUWFN010000032.1, read on the forward strand.
TCTCTTTTCAGACAGATATACAAAGAACAATATAAAAACAATTGCTTGATAAATTTGTGTCAGCATGATATAATTTCTGTGTTGTATGACAGTATACAGGAATTATTATTTAAAGGAGAACTATTTATGAAAGCATTTGTGGACAATCTCACAGCGGTAACAGGCACTATCAGTGACTGGACGTACAGTAACGTACTGTTCTGGGTACTGATTATTGCAGGCCTTTACTTTACAATCAAAACAAAATTCGTTCAGATCAGACTTTTCCCTGAAGGAATCAGAGTTCTGACAGAAAAGAGCGATAAAGGCGGAATTTCATCATTCCAGGCTCTTATGATTGCAACAGCATCAAGAGTAGGTACTGGTAACATCGCAGGTATTGCAACTGCTATCGTAGCAGGCGGTCCTGGAGCAGTATTCTGGATGTGGATTATGGCTATCATCGGTGGAGCTTCAGCATTTATCGAGTCAACACTGGCTCAGATTTACAAGCAGAAGGAAGGGGACATCTACAAGGGAGGTCCTGCTTACTACATCGAAAGAGCACTTCACGCAAGATGGCTTGGTATTATCTTTGCTATAATCCTTGTTATAACATTCGCGTTTGGATTTAACGGACTTCAGTCATTTAATATTGCATCATCATTTGAAACTTACGCAGGCGACAACTACAGAATGGTAGCAATCATCACTGGTATCGCAGTTGCAGCAGTTGCGGCAGTTATCTTCTTTGGTGGCGCACATAAAATCAGTAAGGTATCATCAGTTTTAGTACCAATCATGGCTTCTGTTTACATCATCATGGGTCTTATCATGACAATCGTAAACATCAAAGCAATTCCTGCAATTTTCTCAACTATTATCGAAGAAGCATTTGACTTCGAAGCTATCTTCGGTGGATTTGCAGGTTCATGTATGGTTTGGGGTATCAAGAGAGGTCTGTTCAGTAACGAAGCTGGTATGGGTTCAGCACCTAACGCAGCTGCATCAGCAGATGTAAGTCACCCAGTTAAGCAGGGTCTTGTACAGGTTATCTCAGTATTCATCGATACTCTGATTATCTGCTCAACAACTGTATTCATCGTTCTAACAGCTAACGTTTACGAAGTAGGCGGAAAGCTAAATGGTATTCCACTAGTACAGGAATCAGTTAAAACTGTATTTGGCGATGTTGGTGTTGCAATCATCACAGTATCTATCGTACTGTTTGCATTCACATCACTGATTGGTAACTACTTCTACGCAGAATTCAATATCAGATTTATCAGCGAAAACCCTGTATTCATGTTTGTATTTAGAGTTGCTGCTGTAATCATGGTATTCGTAGGTGCAAACGCTAACCTTCCACTTGCATGGAACATGGCAGACATCCTAATGGCAGGAATGGCACTTGTAAATATTATAGCAATTACACTTCTAGGAGGCAGAGCAAAGAAAGCCCTCGACGACTACTGCAAACAGAAGAAAGAAGGCAAAGATCCAGTATTCAAAGCTGCAGACATCGGTCTGACAGATACAGACTGCTGGAAATAAGAACTCCTAGTCTGGCGACTTTCAAGCGTAAGCGAAGACAGAGCCATGACAGGTGTCTCGTCAGGATTCCCAAAATCTTTGATTTGGCTGGAATCTACGGCGAACTAAAAACCCAATTTGCAATAAAAGAGCACGAAAGTGCTCTTTTTTAATGCAAATTGCTGGTAGGTCCCCCGCCAGGGTTCCCCGAATAATTTGTGATAAGGTATAAATGTATGCATATTTTCTATTTGTGGAAAATATGCATACTGATTTTTTGGGTCGAATGGAAGCATGAATCGAAAAATGTTAAAATCTGCTTCCGATTTTAAGGTGGGCTTTTGAAGCAGATTTTAAAGAAACGCCAAACATGCTTCAAATTGATGGTGTGAAAATGGAAGCATGTTTTGGGAATTTCTGGAAGCTGCTTCCATTTTCAGCTGTTTGAGCGGAAGCATAAATTGAGTTTTCTCAATTTATGCTTCAATTGAAATCAAAAAAAGTGGATGCAGTTTTGCTGGATGTTGAAAAACTGCTTACATTTTAGATTTATAATTAGTGATTTACAGCATGGTTTTCTAATCTCAAAATCCTGCTGTAAATTTCCAATCGAAAAACAGCACGTATCTCATTTTTCTGAAACGTGCTGTAAAAAATCGAAGCCTTTTACAGTAAGGATTTGGGTTTTCAGTATCTGTGCTGTAAATGGCTGGGAAGAAATACAGCACGAATCTGCATTTTAGAATCCCATGCTGTATTTAGCTTTTAAAAAGTACAGCACAAATCATAATTTTCGGTTCTGTGCTGTATTGGGCCGAGGAAAAGTACAGCAGAAATATGGATATGGCGGGAACGTGCTGTATTGGTCCTTGAGAAAGTACAGCACAGATATGGATATGGCGGATTTGTGCTGTAAAAGGCCTTCATAATATACAGCAAATAAATGAGTTTTTTCAATTTCTGCTGTAAGGCCAATTTTAAATTACAGTAACATTATCAGAAATTGAATCTGTGCTGTATTTGCTGCAGCCCCTGGCCCCAAGTAACTTGATTCTGAGAGCTAAGTACCTGTAGCCCCTGGCCCCAGTCACCTGTAACGAGAAACTTTTTGTCTGAAAATTGCGGCGAGTGATGCTGTATTCATATAGATTTTGAAACTGTATACTATAATTAGTCGGAAAATGACATATACAGTTTCGGATTTATTCCTAAAATCTCCAAACTGTATATTATAAAAAATATGAAATTGCCTATTTTAAAATAGTCAGTAGTGATATATTATAATTGTACGAGGATATTTCAAGTGGCAAAACCCTTTGATGAGTAGAGTTTTGCATATAAGGATGGAGAAGGAATTTATGGATATTATTGAAAAAGCAAAAAATGACAAAACATTATCACTAGTGGTAACGTCGCTTTTTGTGGCGCTTACATTTGTTGCGACGTGGCTTATTAACATAAGACTTCCGCTAGTGGGTTCAGGGGGACTTATTCATCTTGGAAATGTGCCGCTTTTTATCGCAGGAATGCTCTTTGGTAGAAAATGCGGTGCTGTCGCTGGCGGCATTGGAATGGCTCTATTTGATTTGATGAGCGGATGGAGTGCATGGGCTCCTTTTACATTAGTGATAGTAGGATTAATGGGATATCTGGTTGGCGTGATTTCAGAAAAGCAGCCTCTGAAGAGCTATTTTGCAAATAACCTTCTTGCAGTAATTGTAGCACTTATTGTAAAAGTGGCTGGATATTATTTTGCAGAAGTTATTTTGTTCGGAAACTGGGTTGCACCTTTTGGATCGATACCTGGAAATATTATTCAGGTTGCTGTTAGCGGAGTAATCGTACTTGCTTGTATGCCAGTACTTCGTAAGGCAATAAGATAGCAAATCGAAATGCACTAAAGATGTATCCTATAAGCTATGCATCAAAAGATGTGGGGTTTGCGGAGAGCTAGATAGCAAAATTGCCATATTAGCCATATGAACCGTAGCTAGATAGGCAACAGTAATATAGATAGATTAATCAAGAGGTGGAAAAAATGTTAAAAATTATGACAGCAGGACCTGTACAGGTTAGAGAAAATGTTAGACTGGCAAGAAGTCTGGAGTGCACTAATCCGGATCTTGACCTTGAATTTTTTGATTTTTATAAAGAGACATGCGAAATGTTCGAAAAAGCATTAAATGCAGCAGATCACAAGGCACTGATACTGGGCGGAGAAGGAATTCTTGGACTTGAGGCTGCATGTGCTTCACTTACAGAGCCAGGGGATAGAGTACTTGTCGTAGATAATGGCATCTTTGGCAAAGGCTTTGCTGACTTTGTTACGATGTACGGTGGGGAAGCTGTTTTGTTCACACAGGACTACAGAAATCCTGTAAAACCAGAGGCGCTCAGAGAATTTCTAGAAAAGGATAGCAATTTCAAATATGCGACAGTAGTTCACTGTGATACGCCAAGCGGAGTTATGAACGATGTTGAGGCGCTGAGCAAAGTGCTCGATGAATACGGCATCATGACAGTGGCAGACTCTGTAGCCGGAATGTTCGGAGAACCTTTGGATCTTTCAAACAGCAAAATCGATATTCTCTGCGGAGGCTCACAGAAAGCTCTTTCGGCTCCTCCGGGACTTACAATGGTTTGGGTGAGCAAGAGAGCATTTGATGCCATGGAAATGAGAAAAACTCCGATTGCAGCATTTTATGCAAATTTGAGCGTGTATAAAAATTATTACGAAGATAAGTGGTTCCCTTATACAATGCCAATTAGCGATATCAAAGGACTTAGGGCGGCACTTGAAAACTGGTTTGAAGATAAAAACGTATTCGAAAGACACGAAAAGATAGCAAAGGCGACAAGAGAGGCTTTGATTAGAGGTGGAATTGAGCTATATCTTGAATCTGGATTTTCAAACAATGTAACTGTAATAAACGTTCCCGATGGAATCAAGGATACGGATATTCTTGACGGAATGGTAAAGGATTATGGTATAATGATTTCGGGATGCTTTGACTGCCTTGCAGGGAAGGTTGTCAGAATCGGCCATATGGGCGAAAACGCTCGCAAAATCAAAGTGGCTGAGACACTGCATGCGCTTCAGGGTACCTTAGAAAAATCAGGAGTTAAGGTTAAGTGCAATCTAGAGCAGGCTTTTCTGGAGTGCCTTGCCAAGTAGTGAAATGGTAAACATAGGTAATAACTGGGATACAATTTTAAAAGATGAATTTAATAAGGATTACTACAGAAATCTCAGAGAATTTTTGAAGAGAGAGTACAGCAGCAAAACAGTCTATCCGGACATGTATGACATTTTCAATGCTTTGAAATATACAGATTATGACCAGGTAAAGGTTGTGATTCTTGGGCAGGATCCTTATCATGGAAAAGGACAGGCTCATGGTCTGTCTTTTTCTGTACGAGAAGGCATCAAACAGCCGCCTTCACTTGTAAATATTTTCAAAGAGCTTCGGGACGATCTTGGAATTCCTCTGCCGGATTCTAACTTCGGTTGTCTGACAAAATGGGCAAAGCAGGGAGTTTTACTTCTCAATACATGCCTTACGGTGGTAGAAAAATCACCAAATTCTCATAAGGGAAAGGGCTGGGAAATTTTGACTGATGCGATAATATCAAAGCTAGATGAGCGCGAGAAGCCTGTTGTTTTTATACTCTGGGGAAATAACGCAAAAGCAAAGATTCCTCTAATTACAAACGAACGTCACTTTATACTGACAGGAGCTCATCCAAGTCCATTTTCTGCGTATAATGGATTTTTTGGCGGAAAGTATTTCTCGAAGGCTAATGATTTCCTAGAAAAGACAGGTCAGAAGCCCGTCGACTGGAATCCGCTTCCGTAAAGACAGGTCAGAAACTTATCTAAGTAGCTTGCTAAGTCGAAATAACAGATAATATAATGCAAACTGCAAAGTTTTGTTCGGCAAAAGACGAACTATTAAATGATAAAACAAAAATTCTTTCGCAAAATGTATGTTTTTTCTTGTAAAAAGTACACTTAATCAATATAATGTTTGTATAAGATACAATGAGACAGAAGGCTGTCTTTTTAGAAAGCTTTAAATGTTTTTTTTAACGTTAAGTATATAATGGAGGAAACGATGGAAAAGATTTACCAGGGAAAAACAAAAGACGTATTTAAACTAGACAACGGAAATGTGTTACTAAAGTTTAAGGATGACTGCACAGGAAAAGACGGAGTATTCGATCCAGGCGAAAACAGTGTTGGACTTACAATAGAAGGTATCGGAAGAGCAAACCTAGAAACTTCAATTCACTTCTTTGAACTTCTGAAGGAAGCAGGAGTTAAGACTCACTATGTTGGTGCAGATCTTGACAATGCTACAATGGAAGTTCTACCTGCTACAGTATTTGGAAAAGGTGTAGAAGTTATCTGCAGATATGTTGCAACAGGAAGCTTCATCCGTCGTTATGGCGCATACATCGAAGATGGCACACCACTTGAAGGTGGATATGTAGAAGTTACTCTAAAGGACGATGAAAAGGGCGATCCACTAGTAACAAAAGAAGGCCTTGCTGCTCTTGGAATCATGAGCGAAGAAATGTTTGAAAGCATGAAGGAACAGACTCTGAGAATCACAAAGGTTGTTGCTGACGATCTTAAGGCAAAGGGTCTTGACCTATATGACATCAAGTTCGAATTCGGATACAACAATGATGAAGTTATCCTAATCGATGAAATCGCATCAGGTAACATGCGTGTTTACAAGGACGGCGCTATTGTAGATCCAATGGATCTAACTAAACTTATTCTAGAAAAATAGTTTAGACGCAGCCGGTAACTGACTTTACAAATACATCAAAGTGATATAGCATATAAGTATATATTGATTTGGAGGGTTTGGAAATGTTCGGTAGAAAAAAATCAAAAGAAACAAGCGGTAAGAACGAGGGTATGCGTATTGATGACAGAAAAATGTCAAAGAGTGTTCAGCGCGCTAGACGCATCCAGGAGGCAAAAGCTTCTAGAGATTACCTGAAACAGAAGTTTGATCTGTAAAAAATCTTTAAAAACTCATATAGAAAAAGGACTGATATTGCTTCAGTCCTTTTTTGCATACTATTCTAAAACAAAAGATTTCTTGTAAATTTTGTGGGCGAGATATGCTGTTATAAATTCTGTAATCCAGAAAGCGTGCCATACGCCGGAAGGCCCCATGAATCTGCTTAGAACAAAGGCAAGAGGTATGATAAGCACGATATATCGAAGGAGCATAATCTTAAGTGATGGCATTCCCATTCCAAGACCTTCGAGCATTCCGCTTGCAGTAAGCGATATAGAAGAGATTATAAATCCTATGCTTATAATTCGAAGAGCTGTAGCACCTTCTGCGATAGTAGTCTTATTCTGAGAGAAAAGCCCCATAATCTGGTGTGGAAAGAAAATGCACAGCATAGTTCCTATAATCATTATTCCAATCATAAGTCCAAGAGTAGTTCTGTATACCTTGTTAATTCTATCGTGTTCCTTTGCTCCGTAGTTATAGCCTGCAATCGGTCTGATTCCCTGGATAATTCCGTTTGCTGGAAGATAAACAAAGGTCTGCAGTTTGTAATATATTCCAAGAATAACGATATAGATTCCAGAGTAGGCTGCAAGAATTGCATTTAGCGCTGAAATCAGAAGTGAAGGCAGTGCCATGTTCAGTGTAGCTGGAATTCCAATGGAATAAAGCTTTTTTATGTCGCCCTTTTCACGGAGCAGCGAAGGCTTTAGGTGGAATGCGAATTCCTTTGAAAAGTAAATAACAAAATACATGACAAACGTCAGTGTCTGGCCTATACCTGTTGCAAGAGCAGCTCCTTTGATGCCCATAGCAGGGAAAGGTCCAATTCCGAAAATCATGAGAGGATCGAGTATGATATTTGCTATACATCCTGAGCCTAGAACAACCATCGTAATTGACATCTTGCCTACAGCTTGGAAAATCTTTTCCATGGTGATTGCAATCTGGTTAAAGAATGTAAAAGTAAAAGCGACGGCTGCATACTGGCTTCCCATCTCGATTATAGTCTGATTATCTGTGAAAAAGCTTAGGAAAACAGGTGTAATCACAACGCTTGTAATTGCAAGAACGACTCCGTGTACGGCCGAAAGCATAAGGCCTTTTGTTGCTGCTGTATCAGCACGAAGACTGCTTTGCGTCCCAAGATAAAATGATATGACGGCGTTTACTCCGACACCTAATCCGACCGCAATCGCTGTTAGGGCGTTTTGAATCGGGAAAATCAAAGATAGAGCGCTCATGGCATCCTCGCTTATCTTTGCTACGAAAAAACTGTCGACTATATTGTAAAGGGCGCCGACAAGCATAGAGACAACCATTGGAAGTGACATCGACACTACCAGTGGTAATACGGGTTTTGTTTTCATAAATGTCTGATCCATAATTATCAGTGGATGGTCTTTGCCATCCGTACCTCCTTTTTTACTGATTATATATCTATTGCAATATGGTTATAATGTGGTTTATTTTGTTTTCGCATTTGCAACAAAAAAACCACACAACTGCATCTTGCAATTGTGTGGCGAAAAGTCGATTACTCTAAAAAAGTCCACAACGGAAGTTTTTTTATTAAAATTAGTACGGAAATAGTATACATTAAGGCCTAATCTCCGTCAAGTGAATTTTTTGTGTAAACTCAGTTTTTATTTCAGATTTTCTGGGTTAAGAGCAGCAAGCTCAGGAATTACAAACAGCCCATCTTTTCTAATGAGTCTGTCGTCAAACCATATTTCCCCGCCGCCGTAATCCTCTCTTTGAATCATTACAAGATCCCAGTGAACAGCAGATTTGTTTCCGTTAGGTGCATCTTCGTAGCACATTCCTGGTGTTAGGTGGAAGCTTCCTGCGATTTTTTCGTCGAAAAGTGTGTCCTTCATTGGGTGCAGAATATATGGATTTACACCGATTGCAAATTCACCGAAGTATCTTGCACCTTCGTCAGTATCTAGAAGTTCGTTGATTCTTTCGGTGCTGTTAGCAGTAGCTTTGATGATTTTGCCGTCTTTGATTTCGAATTTTATATCGCTAAATGTAAATCCTTGCTCCTGAGAAACTGTGTTATAGGATATAACGCCGTTCATAGAATCTTTGATAGGGGCAGTGTAGACCTCACCGTCTGGGATATTGCACTTTCCATCGCATTTTACTGCGCCAATTCCTTTGATTGAGAATGTAAGATCTGTTCCTGGACCTGTAATATGAACCTTATCTGTTTCTGACATAAGCTTAACGAGATTATCCATAGCATCGCTCATTTTTTTGTAGTCGAGAGTGCATACCTGGTAGTAGAAGTCAGCGAAGCTTTCTGTACTTGTCTGGGCCAGCTGAGCCATTGATGGGTTAGGGTATCTTAGAACGACCCATTTAGTTTTTTCTACTCTGTAGTCAAGAACAGGTCCCATGATTCTCTCATACATATTTGTTTTTTCGGCAGGAACATCCGAAAGCTCTGATGTGTTTGCACCAGCTCTGATTGCAATATAGGCTTGCATTCCCTTCATCTCATCTAGCTTGTTTTGAGCATGGAATTTTAGCTGCTCTTCGTTTGCATTCATGAGAAGAGCCCTTTTTATTTCGCTGTCATTGATATTAACAAAAGGATTACCGCCGGCAGCATAGATATTTTTTATAAGTTCTTTTACAAGGCCGCATACTTCCTGACCTTCGTATTCTATAAGTACGTTTTCTCCGGGTTTAACCTCGCATGAGTAGTTAACAAGCATTTCGGCAAGAGCCTTATCTCTATAGTCCATTATAAATTCCTCCTAATTAGATAATAATATAATTATACACCAGAAATGAGGTTGTACAACAAATTATATTGTGATAAGATAGCAGTTAGAAGACGGATTTTTCGATGCTGCATCAAATGATGCAGTTTTTTTGTTTATTTTCAGGGGATAATTTTTTTGAATGAAATTGCAGTATACGGAAAAGGCGGAATAGGTAAATCCACGATGAGTGCGAACATTTCCGCAGCTCTTTCCGAAGAAAACATCAAAGTGCTTCAGATTGGCTGTGACCCAAAGCCTGGTGTGGGCTGTGCGGGTTACGGCATAATTACAGCTTTTGAGCTTTTAGAAAAGTTTCATATAAAAGAAAGCTACGATATGATTATTTATGACGTTCTTGGAGATGTGGTGTGCGGCGGCTTTCCGGTGCGCTTTATATTTGCGAACAGGTGATTAATGGAATAATCTATTAGAATGCAGGGGAGAAATCCCCTGTTTTTCAATATTTTCTCTTGCTTAATTGTATTTTTTTTGGTTTCGTGGTAAAATTATATATCTAAAGCTGGCGATGCAAGATATTAACGAGGAAGGTTAATATCTTTTTTTGGTACAGAAGGAAGAGACTTAGTAAAGCAGTCCGGCGGACTTGGCTTTGATGTATCGCTGTGCTACGATGTATAATATTGATATATAGAAAGGGTAATGTTTTGAAATATTATTTTTTTATTAACCCTGCTGCGGGACAGGGACGAGAAGCGAAAATGCTTGTAAGCAGAATTGTGAATTCGAAATTCAAAGATGCTGATTATAGGATATATACGACTAATTCTATAGGCGATGGAGAAATCAAGGCAAGAGAGCTTGCAGAGGCACTTGGCGAGGATGAGGGAACCTTCTTCGCATGCGGGGGAGATGGAACTGTAAACGAGATTGCCAACGGAATCTGCGAATATGAAAACGCATATCTAGGTATAATTCCAATAGGTACAGGTAACGATACTATCAGAAACTTTGGAAAGAGAGAGGCCTTTCTTGATCTTGATAGGCAGTTTGAAGCTGGCTGTCATCCAGTAGATCTTATGAGATATGAGGGTATGATAGATGGTAGATACCAAAAGCGCTACTGCATCAATATGTTCAACATAGGATTTGACTGCAACGTTGTGGAGCTTGCGGCAAGACTTAAGGAAAAACCATTTATCGCAGGATCTGCAGCATACCTTGCAGCTATATTTGGAACTTTTGTAGAGAAAAAGGGAACGAGCCTTACTATTAGAGAAAACGGTAAGCTGATCAAAGAAGGAGAGATGCTTCTTTGCGCTATCGCAAACGGCTCATATTGCGGCGGAGGAATATATTCTGCTCCTCAGGCGGCGGTAGATGATGGATATTTTGACCTTAATATAATCAAAGACATGCCGAGGGCTAGATTTTTGAAGCTTTTCCCAAGATATAAGGCGGGAACTCATCTAGAGATTGAAGGCGTCGAGAAACTTCTTCTAGCAAAAAAACTAAAGAATCTTGAGATAGAGCCTTATGGCCGCAAAGATTTTTTCCTGTGTGCAGACGGGGAAATTGTGCTTTGTGAAGGTGTAAAAATTGTAATGTGCGAAAAGAAATTGAAGGTTCTGGTGCCTTAGTCATCAGGCAGAAAGGTTGGAAAGCATAATGGTAAACGTATCTCTTCTGATTGAAAACAAAACTTATCGAGAAAAATATGTGGCAGAGCACGGCCTTTCGCTTTTTATTGAAGCTGGCGGAAAGAAAATTCTCTTTGATACTGGGGCAAGCTCACTTTTTGCAGAGAATGCGGCAAAGAAGCGTATAAATCTCGAGGATGCCGATTTTTGTGTAATTAGTCATGGTCACTATGATCATACAGGCGGTGTTCCCGAGTTTTGCAGAATCAACAGCAAGGCTCCTATATATGTTCACAGAGATGCTTTTGGTGATTTTTATGGAAGTGAAGATGGCAAAATTGATACTCGTCCATGTGGCATACGGTGGATTCTTGAGAAAAAGGAAAAGCTCGAGCCTAGATTTGTATATACAGAAGAGCCTGTATGGATTACAGATGACATCGCAATTTCTGGAACTATTCCGGCTTTGGGATGCGAGATGCCTGAGATTTTCTATAGAAAGAATGAGGATGGAAGCTATACAGAAGATGATATGAGCCATGAACAGTTTCTTGCCGTTCGAGATGAGGGAAAGGTTTATCTATTTTCTGGATGTAGCCACAAGGGAATCATTCCTGCAATAGAGTATGCAAAGAAGCTGTTTCCAAATGATCATCTGTCAGTTGTTCTTGCAGGTCTTCACCTTTATTCAGCAGACGAAAATCAGTGTAAAAAAGCAGCTGAAAAGCTTATGGATTACAACCTAGATACTGTTATACCAGTTCACTGCACAGGTCTACGGGCAATTTCAAAGTGCATGGAGCTTATGGGTGAAAAATGCATACCAGCTTCTAGCGGAGAAACTTTGTATCTATAGTTAAGAGCAAAATCGATATCAAAGCGGAGTCACACATCCTACGGTGGAGACTCTGCTTTAGGTAAAAATAGTTATGATAGAAATAGTACCTGTTAAAAAACATTGAGTTTATATGTTATATGTGCTATAATGATTAATACTGTTTATAAAAATGGAGATGTACCGAAGTGGTCATAACGGGGCTGACTCGAAATCAGTTAGTCGGTTTATTCCGGCACGTGGGTTCGAATCCCACCATCTCCGCCATTGAAATTGGACTCCTTTAGGGGTCCAATTTTGATATATAAGAAAAAGGAAAAATTATGTTGCATATTAGTAGAATGTGTGATAATCTATTTAATAGAAAAAG
>CAUWFN010000033.1:0-23112 GCA_963558075.1 uncultured Clostridia bacterium
ATCAATACAGAACTTATCCTTTCAGATATGGAAGTTCTAGAAAAGAGAATTGCAAAAACAACAAAAAACCTCAAAGGAGACAAATCCCTTCAGAAAGAGCTAGATATTCTAAACAAAGTAAATGATTTTCTTGCAACAGGAAAATCAGCACGTGCTCTAGAACTTGATGACGAAGAAGCAGAATATGTTAAAAGCCTTGATCTTCTATCTTACAAACCTGTTATCTACGTTGCAAATGTATCTGAAGACGAAGCTGGAAACGAATCAGACAATCCATACGTTGAAAGCGTAAGAGAATTTGCAAAAACAGAAGATGCTGAAGTTGTTGTAGTATGTGCGGAAATCGAACAGGAAATATCTGAACTTGATGACGAAGAAAAAGAGATGTTCCTTGAGGAACTTGGAATTTCAGAATCAGGACTTGATAAATTAATCAAAGCATCATACAAGCTTCTGAACCTGATTTCTTATTTGACAGCAGGAGAAGATGAAGTTAGAGCATGGACAATCAAAAATGGAACAAAGGCACCTCAGGCAGCTGGAAAAATCCATACAGATTTTGAAAAAGGATTTATTCGTGCTGAAACAATTGCATATGACAAGCTAATTGAATGCGGTGGAAACCTTGCAGTTGCTAAAGAAAAGGGCCTTGTTCGCGCAGAAGGTAAAGAATACGTTGTTAAAGACGGCGATGTTATGAACTTCCTATTTAACGTATAAAAAAATCATAAATAAATTCAAAAACTCATCCTCAGAAATTACCTGGTGATGAGTTTTTTTTACTTTTAACAGTTTTCACTTATTGAGTTTCCATTCACTATACAAATGCTATTATCTTTTAAGCTGTAACGATACAAATTATATGACAAAATATCTTCCCTATTTACAACATCATCATTTACATGCTTTATTACCGGAAAAATATCCGGAGCAGAGAAGGAAGAAGAGCGCAGAGCAATCAGATCATGTACTGAAGATGGCACTATGTAGATATCCTCTCCCATATCCTCTGCAACACTTCTAATAATTACTCTGTCTATAATAGCCACAGCACCGTTTATAGCTGTTTCATTTGTAATAATCATAAAGTCCGGAGAAATCTTTTTTACTGTCGTAGCACATAATCTCTCCGTGTTATATCTTGCATAGCTATACAACTCTTCCTCTGTCATTTCCCACTTTTTGGTCATTTCATTCGTTATTATAACCTTTCCTACTGATTCGCTGTCACGATATATGCTGAATTTATAGACTACCGCAAGATCAAGAAACTGTCTATGCGGAATATTTTCCAGAAGCTCACTGTTCATTTCTCGATTAATTACGAAATATGAAACTAGCTTTTTTATCCGTTCTTTATCATTTATAAGGCTTATAAATTCATCTTTTCTCACAGGAAAATTTTCGCAGCCTAAAGCAAATATAATGTCTGATATCGTCTTTCCGATGTCATTATGTTCAAGATACTCCTCATATAGATCGTCAAAGTATATATTTCGCATTACACAATCTTCACTTTTTCCTCCGCGAACACTTTCTTTTACACCGTTTACCTTTGGTGTAACATCAAATTTCACATAATATCCAGGCAGCATTTTTTCTATCTCTCCCGGAAGTCTGTTTTTTATTTCAGCAGAAAACGTTTCAAAATTCATCATGCCTTTACCCTTCATCCTTCTCATCAGGCTTTGAAGCTTTATCATTTACATAATAAGTTCCGCTACCTTTAATATCCTTATATCTTACTTCAACCTTAATTTCTCTGTAATCTCCTGCCGTATTCTCTTTCACCTTATAATCACATGAATCAAATCCATTTCTCTTAATCAGCTCCTCTATTTTGCCTTTATCAGTTACTGATTCATATCCTGATATCCCTGCTGATATAGCACACTCACGTGCAACATAGCTACAACGATTTTTTATTACAAGGGTCTCAAAAAAGCTACCCGAATATGCTATTTCTGCTAGAAAAAAATACATGCAGCGATAGTAATAATCATATTTTTCATAAACAAAATCTCTGCACCGCTAAAAATAGTGCCCTTAGCCGAATATGAAAATCAGCTAAAAAACGGGTTAAACACTGCTTATAACTGCATACTGTCTATTAAACTTATAAACATAATCCTTGGGACTTCCAAACAGCCAGCTTTTTTCTTTATTTATCAGCACTGCATTAACACCAAAGTCAATAATTTCTCCCTTTTTTGCTTTTTTATTAGGACCTGTTATTTCTATATCCTCATACTCGCATCCGAGAATACTGCTAAGCGAATTTTTAATTTTATCTTCTGTATATTCACTTACACATCCTTCATTTCTTATAACGTCGTGAAGTGCACTAATTTCATAATCTGCTTTCATTATAGAAATATAGAAAATCTGGATTTCTGTAAATTCAACAATAAGAGCAAGTATAAGCATAAGAGATGCAATAGCTGTGACTAACTGTTTCATTTTCTATACCTTTTCCTTGTACATATCTATATTATTTTCTATATACTTTGCGCAGCTTTCTCTGAGGCTTCCCGAGGGACCTGCAATCATCGAAAAAATAATACATCCAAGAATCAGCGTCCCTACTACAACAATAAGATGTTTCATCTACTCACCACCAAACTGCAGAGAATCTATGCTCGATACACCTTGGTTTATGAGCTTTTCTGCGGCACCTTTTAGTGAATTTCCATCACCTAATACAAGAGTGTTCACTATTATTGCGCCTAGCAGTATAGTGCCTATAATTATAATAAGATTTTTCATTTTACACCCCCTAAAATATATTGCCTATCATATCCATCGTTTTTGAAAAAACGACTACAACAACAAAGTTTAAAAGCACTGCAAAAATGCATACTGTCGAAAGAGCTGTTATTGCAAAACTTTTCTTTTCAGTCCGTCTCAAAACACGCGTAAGTCTGTTTTCACTAAGGCTTTTTTCAAAAGATGTCATATATGAAACAAGCTCCGAAGGATTAATCTTGTCTATTTTAGAAAGAATTTGAGCAAAATTTTTCGCCGCTTTAAGTGGAACCTTCTCATATAAAAGATCAAAAGCTTCCCTATCATATCCACTCCTATATAAAGAAAGCATCTCGCCATAGACAGGATTAAGCGCCTTACTATTTTTCATTAGTTCCTCTATCATGTAGTCAGCCGATAAAGGAATTTGTCTATTTGTGTACGACAAATTTTTCAACATAAGGCTGCTGTTAAAAATTTCTTTTTCAAAGGTGTTTTCCTGTAGTTTAAATAAAATCCCCGGAATCAGCTCTTTGACCCTTCTAAAGCTTAAATATTTCCTTCTGAGCCTATGCAGATGTATAAGCCTACGTCTAATATATATCAAAATATCGCCCGCCTTTATATATCCATCTTCTCGCTAGATGCAATCTTCGCAGCAAAAAATGCAAGAAAATAGATTACAATCATTATAATAAACCACTTAAGCCCAATAGATGTTCTGAACTGATAATATATAAATTCCGAAAAATCAATATCAAAGAACAGAACCGAGACTATCAGCGAAAGAATGTAACATGTCGGCGCAAGAAATTTCAACATGAGGGATGCCTCATAGTTTTCTCTCTTCTCATACTCTATTACCTTACGTCCTTTGGATATGCCTGCACTTAAAACTTCCAGACTCTTTTCCACATTCACACCGCGATATACTGCAAGAAATATATTTGATGCCATTATATTGGCCCAGGCCGTATCAAAAGCATACTTAAAGCTTTCTAGGGCACAGTTTATCTCATCTTCTGACGATGCAGTGTTAAGCTCCCTTGACAGATTCATAAGCACTGACTTTGTAACGGGAGCACCTTCTATAGTATCAGCGCTAGCTTCTATTGCAGCTTTCATATTATAATTATGAATTCTGTAGTTATTCAGAAGCTCATACACTAGAATATCTCCTTCCCGTGAACCTGATGATCGTCTTGAGCTAAGCCGTATTATACATAACATATATGGAACTAAGGCGAGAAATATGCTTGCAAAAATGACAAGGCGTACATCGAGAAAACTTGTAAAAATAGCTACAGATACTGCAAAAATAGTAATACTTAAGATAATAAATTGTTCTGCGCTTTTGTAAAAGTCAAGAAGTTCTGCGCCCTCTATTACTTTTGCAATGTGACGCCCTAATTTGCCATAGCCAGATGATGCATCATCTGAATTCAAACTTCTGTATTTTCTCCTTATATAAAACCGACTTCTTATACTGCATAATTTCAAAGAAATCTCACTGCTAAAGAACACGATTACCCCTGTAGCACCCATTGAAAAAAGTAAAATCTCAACCATTACAGCCTCCAGACTCGTAATATGCTGGTCTATATGTCCATTCTACATCTGCAGATTCAAAGGACATAAGCGTTCCAAGGTAGCTATATAACTCCAGAAGTTCTTTTTCTCTTCCATAAAATCTCTCAAACTTATCTTTTCCCATATGCTGATTCCATATCCACTTATCCTTTTGAAAATCATATTTGCAAATGTAGGTTGCATCTATGCAGTCCTTATCAATACTATACGTGTATTCAAGTATCCCTCTTACAACTTTTCTTGCAGGATCTTCTGGATGCTGGCACAACTCTATGGCATAATCAAAATTAGTATAAATCTGAGCAATCATAGGATTCATTTTTCCACCATATTTTTCAGTTATCTTAGATGCCATCTTATACGGTACGTTTATTCCACTGCTATCATGTATGGTTGCCTTGCTTCTGACAGTTC
Organism: uncultured Clostridia bacterium; assembly: GCA_963558075.1. GTDB lineage: Bacteria > Bacillota > Clostridia > Peptostreptococcales > Anaerovoracaceae > CALHKP01. Next base: position 4,750 of record CAUWFN010000033.1, read on the forward strand.
CTGTCGATGTTATATCAACTGCAAGCTTGTATGCAGCTGCATCTCTCATTTCTTCAAGAAGAATATAATCGTTATCCCCTCTAAGAAGTGATTTTGATATAACTTCTAGCTCTTCATTGTCAGCTACAAGCTGCATTATTGGTACATCCGGCATAATCCTATGCCACGGGGTTTCTGGGTCTGTTGCAATAGCAACACCCTCCAACTTAGGATTTTCAAAGCTTTGCCATATCTGAAGAAATGTGGTTTTACCTGATCTAACACGACCTACAATAATTATATTAAAGCCTATCTCTATCATCCTGCGAAAGACATTAACACACTCTTTCGAAACAGTCTTGCATTTTATCAGAGTCTTGAAGTCATAGTTTTTCAGGATATATTTTCGAAAAACCATTACATCTTGATTTTCTTTTGTCCTATGTCCTGAATATATAGTTATTCTTATTCCGTTTCTGAGATAAATTTCATGAAATCCGTACTCCAATCTCTCCATAGGTGTTGATAAAAGAAGTGTACGTTTGAGCTTATTTCTTCTCTCCTTATGAATCTTCTGAGGCTGAAGCTCTTCTTTTCCATCTATAAGACAAAAAAGATTATCACCTATAAGCTTTGCAGAGGGAGATTTTCTATACTTTTCACTCATATCATATGCCCATGGCGCAAGCCCTGATAGACCATAAAGTTCTGCAAAAATAGCCTCATGAAGATTAGGAAACCATTCAGGATAAAACGAATCCGTAAGTTTTTGACCTATAAGAATTTCTTTTATTCTCTCTTTGTAGAATTCCATTTCTCCAGGATACCCCATTATTGCTCTTTTCTCACGCTCAAGCTTTATTCGCTTTGCCTCTTCATCCGTGCGCTCCCATTCTTTTTCAAAAGCGCTTTCTACAGCTCTACAAACATGATAAAAAGATTCCATATCTGTTGAAGAATCTGTATTTGTATCAGTGCTTTTCTTTGCTTTCCCCAAATAGTCCTCTAGAGAAAAATCCTCTTGATTTTCTTGTAGAATTTTCCTGTAAAATTCCATCTGTGATTTCATTTAAACTTCTTTTTCCTCCTTTTGTAAGCAGAACATTCCTTCTCTCAAATTGCGCATAAGCGCCGTATTCAATATCTGGAACTATATAATCAATCTTTCTTTCGATCATAGCTTCCATTTCGTTTCTGCGGTAAAAAGCAAATTCACGAGAGAACCTATTTAGTATTATTTTAAAATTCGTCTGAAGCTGCCTGAGTATATAATCATCAGTTTCCTTAAAACGATGTAAACAAACAGGGCTTTGGGATATAACAAAATATCTCTCGTCAGATTCATTTAGAGCTGAAATCGCCATAGCAATGTCCATGCGACTTCCCCCATCGACAACTATATATGAGTAGTCCTCTGAAAGTCTTTTTATTTTTTTAAAAGTATCAACTGGAAACAATTTGGATGTGTAAGTGTTTCTAACATCACCTATTATTTCAAGTGCTCCGTCTTGTTCTGCCGCCTGCGCAAGTTCCTCTCTGCTGAGTTTATCTGAAATGAGAGAGGCCCTTATATCATCGATAGAGTGGCACAGCTCCTTCTGTGTGTACGGCAAGGAAGCTTTTCCGCTTGCGGAAATAAAAAGCGTTCTACTGCCTCTTGATGCTATTGTTCTTGCAACTGCATCAGCTACAGTGGTGCAGCCTGTATGTGCATCTCCGCCAAAAAAACTTATCAGTTTCATATTTTATCCCCTCACTATAAGAAATTTTCTTCCTGATGCAATCATTTCACTTATTTTTAGAGCACCTTCTCTATCAGTCATAACAGCAAAATCACCACTCTTATCATCAGACGAAACGACTGTAGTTTCAAGAACAACAGACTTGGAATAGCAAAGAAGAGCCCTATCTCCCCTCTTCAGCGTAATCGTGCTATTGCTTGCATTGTCACCTGAAAGGCTTATATATACTCTATCTTTTCTAATATCTGGTGCTGTACCCTCTTCTGCAAAATACTCTTTAAAAAAAGGCGTACCCTCGTTTACAAACTGCACAAGCTCTTTGCCAATATATTTTTCTATCTGACCCGATGATATATAATCTGCGTTAAGCTTTGCATATTCATAATCTATCATCTCTTCTGTCAATATATCTCCGCGATATACATCCTGCGTCACTACAGGCACCTTGTCTGAAAAAAAAGCGGCTTTTCCCCAGTTATTCCAGCACCAGGCGAGAATAACAGCAGCTGCTAATATTATAAATCCGAGTAGTTTTCTACCTCTGTTCAATAATATGCACCTCTTGTTTCTCTACATAAGTGATAAATTCTTCGCTACATGATATAAAAATCTCTGTTTCCCAGATTCGCCATAATCGGTCAGGAAAAGTAACTCCGCTATTTTTGAGTACAATATTGCTCATTATATACTTCCTGTATGATTCTGGAACTATATCAAGAGCTCTACGTATTGCATCAACGCGCTCTTCCAGTACTACAAGTTCTACAGCATCCTTCTCTGTAGGTTTGCTTATGTTATATGCGTTCTTAACATCAGATACTACTGCAGTTTCATAGCTAAAGTTGCCCTTCAGCTCCCTGACACGTTTCTCCATTCTATCAAGATCCCTCACCGCCCATATGCTCTGATAATATACTGCATCTGGCATTAGAAAATCCTTCATCTTCGTCTGCTGCCATTCTCTACTCATTGCTTTCACTCCTTTCCTTACATAATTTTTACCATTTTTGGAAATATTTGTCAATAATTACATAAATTTCCATTATGAGAAAATATATACAATTCTCGCAAAATTAAAGTATCCTGCCTACGTCTCTTAAAAAAATATAATTAAATCCTAAGAAACTTATAAATCAAAAAAAAACTGAAAGCCGGATTCGTATATCCAGCCTTCAGGTCAGCATTGCTTAAGTTATTCATTTAAAAGAGAATTGATTCTCTGGTTTAACATTTCCAGAGCTACTGCGTTAAATCCGCCCTCTGGAACTATGATATCTGCATATTTTTTGCTCGGTTCTACAAACTGCTCATGCATGATTTTTACAGTTGTAAGCTACTGATTTATAACAGATTCTAGAGTTCTTCCCCTCTCTTCAACATCTCGAAGAATACGTCTTATGATTCTCACATCAGCATCTGTGTCTATAAAAACTTTGATGTCACAAAGATCCAAAACGTCAGGATTTGCGAATATGAGAATGCCTTCAACGATTATTACTTTAGAAGGGATTACTGTAACTGTCTCTTTTCGTCTGTTATGCTCTGTAAAGTCATAAACAGGTCTTTCGATGCAGTTACCCTCCTTAAGCTGTTTTATATGTTCAATCATAAGATCTGTATCAAAAGCATTCGGATGATCATAGTTCAGCTGACAACGCTCCTCATATGAAAGCTCGTCATGCTGCTTATAGTAAAAATCATGACTCAGTATCGTTACTGCGTCGTGAAACTGCTCTTTGATACGGTTTATCATTGTACTTTTGCCGGATCCCGTACCTCCGGCAATACCTATTACAATTGCTCCATCCATAAATATTCAGTCCTTTTCTCTATCTGTCCTCTTCTGTTACAGCAGCTCCAAGGTTCAGCGTAGCCTTCTCTAGCTCCTGTATTATATTGTTAATCTTAATCATCTTGCTTTCTGGAAGCTCGTCGTTTACAGCCAGATTTGCATTGTAGAGTATATGCTCGATTCCTGTATGAATATCCGAAATCTTGTCTCTGACTTTCTGAACTTCCTCGTATTTTTCACCATCTTCTATAGCCTGTTCTCTGTTTACAACCTGAGCAGTATTCATATCAAGCTCAAATTCAGAATTTCCCATTACAACAACAGGCTCGTATGCTAGCTTTTCTTTTATTAGTTCGCCAAAATCAATCTTTGACTGTTTTTCGCCGTGCACAAGGAATATCTGTTTAGGTTTTCTGATAAATCCTGCAAGCCAGCTGAACAATCCGTTCTGGTCAGCATGTCCTGAGAATCCCTCTAAGTTGTAAATCTGGGCATTTACATGTATAACTTCTCCAAACAGTGTTACTTCTTTTGCTCCTTCTATGAGCTTTCGTCCAAGAGTTCCCTCTGCCTGATAGCCAACAAAGATTATGCTATTTCTTGCATCCCAAAGATTATGCTTCAGATGGTGCCTAATTCTACCTGCTTCGCACATGCCACTGGCAGAAATTATAACCTTAGGGTGTCTGTCCATATTAAGTCTCTGCGACTCTTCTGTACTTCTTGTAAACTTCAGATTTTTGAAATCCAAAGGATTATCGCCCTTTAGTATAAACTCTCTTGTCTCATCATCAAATACCTGAGCGTTTCTTCTAAATACTTCTGTAGCCGTTGTAGCCATAGGGCTATCTACATAAACCATCAGGCTGTCTAGAGCTTTTCTGTATTCCTCATGAGAATCATAGAATTTGTTGAATTCATATATGAGCTCCTGAGTACGTCCTACAGCAAAAGCAGGAATAACTACATTTCCGCCGCGTTTAACTGTTTTTAGAACTATATCAAGAAGCTTCTCTATGCTTGTTGCATTTTCTGGATGAATTCTGTTACCATATGTTGTCTCCATGATTACATAGTCAGCCTTTTTGATTATTGTTGGATCTCTCAAAATAGGTCTATCTGTCATTCCGAGGTCTCCTGAGAAGACTATCTTTGATTCTTTTCCGTCTTCTGTAACCCAAAGCTCAGTTATAGCAGAACCGAGAATATGACCTGCATCGTTAAATACAATGTTCATATCGTCGTTTATTGCAATCTGCTGGTCATACAAGATAGGCTCTACATACTTTAGGGCTTCCATAGCATCGTTTACAGTATATAAAGGTTCTACCGGTGGTTTTCCTGCTCTCTCGTTCTTTCTGCTTTTCCATTCAGCGTCCTTCTCGTGGATATATCCACTGTCCTTGAGCATTACATCAAGTAGATCTGCTGTAGCGTCTGTACAGTATATTTTTCCTGTAAAACCACGCTTCACAAGAAGAGGCAACCTTCCGCAGTGATCTATATGCGCATGAGAAAGAATAACGCATTCTATCTCTGATGGTTCGAATGGAAACGGCTCAAAATTGAGTGCCTCCTGTGCCTTACCTCCCTGAAACTGTCCGCAGTCAAGGAGAATCTTGTGTTCACCTGATGTAAGTAAATGACAGGAGCCTGTTACTCCGGTTGATGCACCACAAAACTTGATTTTCATGGGGAACCTCCTTTGTTACTAAATAATCTACAATTTAATATTCCAAAGATCTGCCTCACCTGTCGAAACTATATTAGCTCCGGCTTCTAGTGCGGCTCTTACTTCTTCTTCTGTTTCAACTATTCCGCCAGCAATAATCGGCATCTTTGCAGTCTGTGCAAACTCTCTTATTTTCTTTGTTACAATTCCCGGCATCAGCTCTATCATGTCAGGCTTTGATAGTTTGATTGACTCTACAGAAGTTCCAAGGGAATGTGAGTCAACAAGGAAAAATCGCTGAACAGTTATAAGATTAAATTCCTTTGCCATTCTAACGATATTTGTTCTTGTAGTAAGAATTCCGTCTACACCCTGCTTTGCTAGGAACTCAAGGCCCGCCTTGTCTTTTCCAATGCCCTCTGCAAAATCAACATGAACAAAAACCTTCTTGCCTGCACTGTGAATTTCTTTTATGCACTGATTTACAGTCATTATGTTCGAATGAAGCAAAAAGACTATATCAACGTTTGACTTCAGGGCTGTGCTGAAATCGCCTTCTGTCCTGATTGCTGCCGCAATAGGCTTTTTTATTACATCCTCTACCATATATTATCTCCCTTTCTCCAATGGTACATTTATACTTATAATTATAACCTTAATCGTCAATCTTTACAAACAAAAAGAACCCGTAAAGGTTCTTTTCGGCAAAATTCACATTATTTTCACAAATTAATATTTTCCATGAAAGTCTGAACCGTTTGTAATATGGAGATGATACTTACTTGCAAATGATACAAGCTTTAGTGATGCTTCATTGTCAGCAGATGGATGGTAGCATTCTAGCCCTTTTAGACCCATTTTCTTGAGGGCTCTAAGCACTGTATCGAGTCTTTCGTAGAATCCGTCTTCTTCTGGTCTTAGGTCCCTAATTTTCAGAGGATGAGCTAGCACTGGTATACCTCCTGCGCCTTTTATAACGTCAATAGCTTCCTGAACGTCTATGCATTTCTTTGGTACACTGCTCAAAAATTCCCATGGTGATTCTATATCGTAATTTCTCTCTTCGAAAACTCTAACAAAATCAGCTTTGCCAACAAAATCATTTCCCGGGCTTTTCTGAAGTTCTGCAAGGTCAAGGTCAATTCCCATCTCCTTCAGGCGACTTACTACCTCCTGATTTCTTTCACGTCTATAGCCTAAAAGCTTCTCTGATGTCTCTAGAAGAGCTTTGTTGTTAATATCGATATAATATCCAAGTATATGAACATCTTCAAGCACGCCATCATCTAGCTTTGCTGTACAAGACAGCTCAATTCCAGGAACTACATTCATTTCTAGAGCATCGGCTGCAATCAAAGCCTCATTTACACCAGCAACGGTATCATGGTCTGTAATTGCAACAACAGAATATTCCTCTTCTTTATATTTTTTTACTATGTCAACAGGTCTCATAAGACCATCTGAATAAATTGTGTGTACATGAAAGTCTGTATTAAAATTCATATAACTTTATTTCCCCCTACTGAAATGTGTTTATACTAATCATCTTTTAATATAAAAGTCCGGCTTTTACCTCATTCATAACGTCCTCGCCCTTTAGAATTTCTATAAGCTTAAGAGCAAAGTCCATAGCAACTCCCGGTCCTTTTGCTGTGATAATATTTCCGTCTTCGACAATTCTCTCGTCAGTGTATTCCGCACCCAAAAGTTCTCCATCCATTCCATCGTAGATGGTTGCCTTTCTACCTTTTAGAAGTCCTGCCTTTGCAAGAACCATAGGCGCTGCACATATTGCAGCAATTTTGCCGTCTCCCTCAGCATACTTCTTTAACTCCTGATTGAATTCGTAGTGATTGCACAGATTAGTTGTTCCTGGCATACCACCTGGCAAGATAAGCATTTGAGCATTCATCAGTTCGTCATGACCAAACAAAGTGTCTGCTTCTATTTTTATTCCCTTTGATCCGAAAACGCCTTTTTCGTCCATAAGAGATACTGTCTTAATCTGTATGTTAGCTCTTCTGAAAAGATCAATTATTGTAACGGCCTCAAGTTCTTCAAATCCGTTTGCAAGAAATAGATAAGTCATAGCTAGTCTCCTAATAAAATATTCTTTTATCTTTTGTCAAATTATAATTTACATAAAATAGAATTGCAAGAAGTGCTACCCCTGCCATCGTTGCAAATAGCAGGTATGTTTTATAAAATGGGCTTCCTAACAGCGTTACGAGTACAGATTTTTTTCCAAGCTCAATTCCAACAAATAGATTGTACATAAGCATACGAAATGATTTAATCCTCAGAAGTATGTTCATGACAATCAGAAGACCTATCGTAATTCCTCCGGAAATATATCCCATTTTGTGAAGAGCTGCACGAAATCCTTTGACATATAGCATTCTGTAGAGAATCAAAGATATTGCAAGAAATACAACGCCCACGGCTAGCTCAATATTAACTGCCTTTTTTACTTTTCCCATTACTTGCGAATCTTTTTTGCCAAAAACTGGATCCTTAAATTTTCCATTTTTTTCGTATACCTGAAATTCTGATTTGTCAAAGGACGACCAATAAGATGATATCTCGCCAGCAAGCTCTGTGCCTGTGACATCAGTATAAATCTTATTGACAGCCTGAGTATCATTGAAATGAAATACGTATGTTTCTTTTGAGCGTAAAACGATATTTGTACTCAAAATCACTATCATCAGCGGAATCAGAATAATCAGCAACGTATACCACAGGTAATTTGATCTACGCATATTGCCTCCGATTTTAATAAGGGACAGGCGATTTGCCTGTCCCTGCTGTCAATTACTTAATGATTTCGCAAACTGTGTTGTTTCCGCAACCTGCTGCATTTCCTTCATCTGTGTCAAGATGAACTTCTCTGAAATGTTTTTCGCCTGCTCTTACAAGAACGTTGTCAAATACAAGTCCTCTTTCGCCGCCGATTTTGATGCTTACTACATCTCCATCTTTAACGCCAGCTTCAGCTGCCTGTTCGTCGTTTAGGTGAACGTGTCTTAGTGCAGCGATTACACCGTGGTCAAGTTCAACTTCTCCACATGGACCAACAAGTTTGCATCCAGGTGTTCCGTCTAATTTTCCTGACTCTCTTACTGGAGCAGTGATACCGATTGATCTTGCATCTGTAAGAGCAAGTTCTACCTGAGTTTCTTTTCTAACAGGTCCTAGAACTCTAACTCTTGAAAGAGTTTTTTTAGGTCCAACGATGTCTACTGTTTCTTCAGCAGCAAACTGACCAGGCTGTACAAGATCCTTCTTTGGTGTAAGCTGTGCGCCTGCTCCAAAAAGAATTTCCAGGTGTTCCTGGCTTAGATGTAAGTGTTTGTTTGAAATACCAATTTCTACGTTATAGCCCATTTCAATTCTCCTTTTATTTTAAATTATAATTATTAACTTTGCCATTTTCAGCTGATATCTAATTCAGCACAATTAAGTTTAGCCTTCCAGATAGCTGATATATGGAAGATCTCTGTATTTCTGGTCATAGTCAAGACCATATCCTACGATGAACAAGTCTTCTACTGTAAAGCCTATGTAGTCAGCTTCGATTTCTACTTTTCTGCCTGCAGGCTTGTCCAGAAGTGTACAGATTTTCACACACTTAGGATTTCTGTCAGCAAGGTACTCCTTCAGGAATTTCAGTGTAGTACCTGTATCAACTATGTCCTCAATTATAATAACATTCTTGTTATAAATATCAAGCTCAATATCCTTTTTTATTTTTACAACGCCGCTGCTTGTTGTTCCTGAACCGTAGCTACTAGCTGAAATGAAGTCAATTTCTGTGTCGAGATTAATTCTCTTCATTACGTCGGCCATCCATAAAACAGCGCCTTTTAGTGTACCTAGAAGAACAACCTTCTCACCAGCAAAATCATTAGTAATCTGCTCTCCAATTTCTCTGGCTCTTTTTAGAATTTCTTCTTCTGTATATAGAATCTTACCTATTACATCATTATTTGTCATTTTGATACTCCTCACTATCTTTTTCATCAGAAACAGCTTCTTCCTCTACTTCGAATTGTACACCTTCTACTATATTCTTGTCACGGAATTTTTTTGGTGTATTCTTTCTGTCTGATGAAGCTCCCGCATATGAATCAAGCTCTTCGCCCAGATGAGTCAGAATATACATCCATAAGATTATGTCATCGACAAATCCTATTGGGAAAAAAATCGGTGGAATAATGTCTACAGGTAGAAACAGGTAAACTATTCCAAATATGACAAGAGCTTTTTTTCTTTTCGGGACTGAAGAATCCTTCATAAAAGGTACAAGCGCTTTAATGCGTCTAAAAAAAGCTTTCATTGTTCTACTCCTGAAGCAGTGCTTCTATTACATCCAGAAGTTTGTCGTGGCCCTGTCTTTTCAGCGCTGATACTGGAATCACCAAATCTTCCTTTTCGAGCTCTAAAGTCTTTCTTATAACAGAAATATTTTTCTGACGCTCGTTTGATGAAACCTTGTCAGCCTTTGTTGCCACAACTATCCCGTCGAGGCCATAGTGCTTCAGATACTGATACATCTGAACGTCCTGTGCCGACGGCTTATGTCTTATGTCTACAAGCTGGATTACCTTGCGCAGACCCTGTCTGTTCTGAAAATAGGTTTCCATCATTTCTCCCCAGTTTTCAGTAACATTTCTCGAAACCTTAGCATATCCGTATCCTGGAAGGTCAACAATCCTGAAGCTGTCATTTATCAGATAAAAGTTAATGGTTCTTGTTTTTCCCGGATTTCCGCTCACTCTAGCGAGACTCTTTCTGTTAGTCAAAAGATTTAAAAGAGATGATTTTCCCACGTTTGAGCGACCGGCAAAGGCAATCTCCGGCATATTGTCAGCAGGATACTGTGACGGTTTAACTGCAATAGTATCCAAGTCTGATTTTGTTATCTTCATTTTACACCTTCTCCTTATTTCTTGTCGAGTGCTTCATCTAAAGTTTCTCTTGCATATTCAAGAGGAACAAATCTTAGATGCTTTTTGACATTTGAAGGAAGTTCATCTGTATCAACTAGATTGTCCTTTGGCAGAAGAATTGTTTTGATTCCGGCTCTGTGAGCTGCAAGAACCTTTTCTTTGATTCCGCCTACAGGAAGCACTCTTCCTCTAAGTGTTATTTCGCCTGTCATTGCTACATCTTTTCTAACAGGAATTCCTGTTAGGGCAGAAACAACTGATGTGAATATTGTTACGCCTGCAGAAGGACCATCCTTTGGAACAGCACCCTCTGGAACATGTATATGTATGTCTTTTGTTTTATAGAAGTCAGCTGCTATATCAAGCTCTGAAGCTACCGATCTTACATAGCTTATCGCTGTCTTTGCAGATTCCTGCATTACATCGCCAAGCTGGCCTGTAAGCTCAATTTTGCCTGTTCCTTCTAAAATAGCAGTTTCAACTGACAGAGTCTCTCCTCCAACAGAAGTCCATGCCATTCCTGTAACAACAGCAATTTCACTCTTTCCTTCTACAACATCGTAGTGATATTTTTTCTTGCCAAGGAACTTGTCCAGATTATTTGATGCAACAGAGAATGACTTTTTCTTTTCTGTTACAACAACAGTCGCAGCTTTTCTACAGATATTTGCAATTTCTCTTTCGAGATTACGAACACCTGATTCTCTTGTGTAGTAGTTGATTATATTTCTGATACCCTGCTCTGAAATTTTCAGTGAATCCTTCTTTAGGCCATGCTCTTTTACCTTCTTTGGTATGAGATATTTCTGAGCAATATTTAGCTTCTCCTCTTCTGTATATCCGTTTATTTCTATGACTTCCATTCTATCAAGAAGCGGACGAGGAATAGTATCAAGAGAGTTTGCTGTAGTTATAAACAGCACCTTTGATAGATCAAAAGGTACCTCAAGGTAATGGTCTGTGAATGTACTGTTCTGCTCAGGATCTAGAACCTCAAGAAGAGCATCTGCAGGGTCGCCTCTGAAATCAGATCCGATCTTGTCGATTTCATCAAATAAGAACAGAGGATTGTTTGATTTACATTCTTTGAGAAGAGTAATAACTCTTCCTGGTATAGCTCCTATATAAGTTCTTCTGTGACCTCTTATTTCGGCCTCATCTCTTACACCACCAAGAGACATTCTAACAAATTCTCTTCCTGTCGCAGCTGCAACTGATCTTGCTATAGAAGTCTTTCCAACTCCAGGAGGGCCTACAAGACACAGAATAGGACCTTTGATTGACTTTGATAGATGCATTACTGCAAGATACTCAATAATTCTCTCCTTTACCTTATCAAGTCCATAATGGTCTCTGTTTAGAATTTTTTCTGCCTTCTTCAGATTTATATTTACCTTTGAGGACTTGTTCCATGGAAGGTCTAGAATTGTTTCCACATAAGTTCTGATAACAGATGCCTCAGCAGAATTTGATCCCATTAGAGTAAATCTTTTGATTTCCTTCTGGATTTTTACTGTTATATCCTCATCAAGGTTAAGCTCATTTAGTTTTCTCAGCCATTCGTCAGCTTCAAGAGAAGGATCCTCGCTATAACCAAGTTCTTCATTTATAGCTTTGATTCTTTCTTTGAGGAAATATTCCTTCTGATTTTTATCTATGCTTTCTTTTACACGAGTCATCAGAGTCTTTTCTAGCTCTGCCATGTCGCATTCCTCGTATAAAATAGTAGTCAGAAGTCTTACCTTTTCTGCAAAAGGTGCAGCCTCAAGTATCTTCTGCTTTTCTGTATAAGAAATCATCAAAGATGATGCTATTCTATAAACGAGATGCATAGGATTCTGTGCTGAAAGTGTTTTTGATACTACTTCATCAGTAATCTGACCTGTAACTGAAGCATAATCCATATATTTGTCGCACAGTACGTTTACTGCAGCCTTATCTTCTAATGACAGAACAGACTCGTCGATTTCGTCTGGAAGAAAATCAACAGTACATACCATGTAATCCTCTTCTGCAATTTCCTCATCGATTCTACCTCTGCAGATACCTTCTACAAGTACTCTTACAACATCGCCATTTAGCTTGAGCATCTGTTTGACTCTGATAAGCGTACCTACTCTATACACATCACTAAATGATGGAATCAGTACCTCATCGTCCATCTGTGAAGCAACGAACATAAGTCTGTCTGTATTCATTGCTTGTTCTAGGGCACGCTTTGATTTATCACGGCCTATATCAAAATGCATCACTGTGTTTGGAAAAATAGTAAGTCCTCTCAGGGCTATAAACGGATATTCTATCTTCTCATCTTCGTCATCTTCTTCAAAATCGTCAAGCTCACCGTCCTTAGAGCCAGCCTCGCCTATTTCCACAAAATCGCAGCCGGTTTCGTTTTCTTCGTATACTTCTTCTGTATCAAATTCAAGGTCTTTATCTTCAATCATGTGCTCACCCCTTTCTAACATAATAAGGCGACAAAATGCCGCCTATGTTATCTGGTAATAAAATTTACTTATTTCTTGTCCTCGTCCTTCAGAACAACTACAGGCTCTTTTCCTTCTGCTGTATCTTTTGTGATTATGCATTTTTTTACGTCTGCACGCGAAGGTATTTCAAACATCACATCGCCCATTGCCTTTTCAAAAATGCTTCTAAGTCCTCTAGCGCCTGTTTTTCTCTGAATCGCCTGTGCCGCAAAGGCTTTGATTGCTTCATCCTCAATTTCAAGTTCAACATCATCCATTTCAAACAGTTTTCTATACTGCTTAACGAGTGCGTTCTTTGGCTCTTTCATTATTCTAATCAAAGCTTCCTCGTCTAGCTCATCAAGCGTTACTATAACTGGAAGTCTACCGATGAATTCTGGTATAAGTCCAAACTTCAGAAGATCTTCCGGCTCGATGTTCTTCAGAGAAGCGTCCTTTGAGTTTTCTGATGATGCTTCAGAGTTAAAGCCAATAACCTTTTCTCCCATTCTTCTTTGGATGATGCCCTCAAGGCCATCAAAAGCTCCGCCGCAAATGAACAGAACGTTATTTGTATCAAACTGAATAAACTCCTGATGAGGGTGTTTTCTTCCGCCCTGAGGTGGAACGTTTGCAACAGTACCTTCTAAAATCTTTAGAAGAGCCTGCTGAACTCCCTCGCCACTTACATCTCTTGTAATCGAAGGATTATCAGATTTTCTTGCTATTTTATCTATTTCGTCTACATAGATGATTCCCTTCTGAGCCTTTTCTATATCAAAGTCAGCCGCCTGAATCAATCTAAGCAGAATATTTTCCACATCTTCACCAACATACCCTGCCTCTGTAAGTGCTGTTGCATCTGCAATGGCAAAAGGTACATCTAATATCTTTGCTAGTGACTGGGCAAGAAGAGTTTTACCTGATCCAGTAGGCCCTATCATTACAATATTACTCTTCTGGAGCTCTACATTGTCGTCATCACTTTTTTTATTTATGTTGTTAATTCTCTTGTAATGGTTGTAAACTGCAACCGCTAGTGCTCTTTTTGCGCTGTCCTGACCGATTACATACTCGGAAAGGAAGTCAAAGATTTCTTTTGGTTTAGGCAGTGTAAACACTGTTTCTTCCTGTACCGCATCCATATCGGGTAATTCGAATTCGCCCAGGATATCCATACACATCTGGACACATTCGTCGCAAATATAAACACCCGGACCGGCTATCAGTCTTTTTACCTCATCCTGTGATTTACCACAAAAGGAGCATCTTAAATTTGCATTTTCATCATATTTGCCCGGCATTCTGTTACCCCTTTCCTTTACACTTCTGTCTTACTATCTTCTTTCAATTACTTCGTCAATGAGACCGTATTCCTTCGCTTCATATGCGCTCATGAAATTATCGCGCTCAGTATCGCGTTCAATAACTTCTATAGGTTTACCTGTATTCTCACTGAGAATTCTGTTAAGGTTCTGTTTTGTTCTTATAATCCAATCTGCATGGATTCTGATATCTGTTGCCTGTCCTCTTGCGCCGCCGAGTGGCTGGTGTATCATAACTTCCGCATTCGGAAGAGCAAATCTCTTTCCCTTTGTTCCCGCTGACAGCAGAAAAGCTCCCATACTTGCAGCCTGTCCTACACAGATTGTTGAAACATCTGGTTTTATGTACTGCATAGTATCATAAATAGCCATACCGGCGGTTACAGAACCGCCGGGGCTTTGGATATACATGCATATATCTTTTTCGCTGTCTTCAGCTTCCAGGAACAAGAGCTGAGCCATTACCAGATTTGCAACATGATCATCAATTTCCTCACCGAGGATGATGATTCTGTCTTTCAGCAGTCTGGAATAAATATCGTATGATTTTTCGCCTTTGCTTGTCTGTTCAATTACATATGGTACTAATGGCATATTCCTGCTCCTTTCAATGATTATATTCTGACAGAAGTATTATTCAGCGTCTTCTGCCTTTTCTTCTTCTTTCTTTTCTTCTGGCTTAACAAAAGTAATCTTAGCGTTATCGTATAGTAGGTCGATTACCTTCTTCAGCTGGATGTCCTTCATGAAGTATGTCATGTTTTCTACACCGATCATCTGTCTGATCTGTTCTACGTCAGCTTTGTATAGGTCAGCCATGTTCTGAAGTTCTGCTTCTAGTTCTTCTGCTGATACTTCAATCTTTTCTGCTTCTACGATTGACATTAGAACCATTCTAGTAACAACCTTCTTTTCTGCTTCTGGTTTAAGCTCATTTCTTAGGTCGTGCATTTCTTTTCCTACGAACTGTAGGTACTGCTCAACTGAAAGGCCCTGATATCTCATCTGCTGGTCTAATTCCTGAAGCATTCTTGTGATTTCGTCTTCAACCATTACTTCTGGAACTTCTGTCTTGTTTGCTTCGTAAACTTTGTCGATTGCCATATCTTTTGCTGATGCTTCAGCCTGACGCTTAGCATTTTCTAGCATTTTTTCTGCTGTATCTTTTTTTAGTTCGTCAAGAGTATCAAATTCGCTTACGTCTTTTGCAAATTCGTCATCTAGTTCTGGAAGTTCTTCGAATTTAACTTCGTGTACTGTGCAGTGGAATACAGCTTCTTTTCCAGCAAGCTCTTCTGCATGGTATTCTTCTGGGAATGTTACAACAACATCCTTCTTTTCGCCAGCCTTAACGCCAACAAGCTGTTCTTCAAATCCAGGGATGAACATTCCTGAACCGATCTTCAGTTCCTGGTTTTCAGCTGTGCCGCCTTCGAACTGTTCTTCGCCAACAAATCCTGCGTAGTCAAGAATAACTGTGTCGCCTTCCTGAACTTCTCTGTCAGCAACTACCATTCTTGCATTTCTCTTTCTAAGAGCTTCGATTTCTCTATCTACATCTTCATCCTTGATTTCAGGTTCAAGCTGTTCAATTTCTACACCTTTGTAGTCTTTAACTTCGATTACAGGGTAAAGTGGTGCAGTGATTGTGATTGTTACAGGAGCGTTCTTTGCTACTTCGCCAAATTCTACTGCTGGAGTATCGATGATTTCTAGGTCAAGTTCCTGAATAGCTTCCATGTATCCCTTCTGGAACATGCTGTTGATTGCATCTTCAAAGAAGATACCTTCGCCGTAGTGCTTTTCGATAATGCTTCTTGGAGCCTTACCTTTTCTGAAACCGTCGATTACAAACTGATCTTTGTTTGCCTGGTATGCTTTAACTACTTCTGCTTCGAATTCTTCAGCAGTAAAATCTAAAGTAAATTTAGCTTCATTGTTCTCTTTTGAGATAAGTGTTGTTTTCATTTTTTTAAAATCCTCCCGAATTATTGATAACGTGATTGTATATTGCCCAAAACCTTACTATTTCGCACAATAATGCATATAATTATACACTTTTTTACCAAAAAAGTAAATATTTTACGAAAAAATTGCGTATTTTAACACATTTTTTACAACATCAAATCAAGTCCTCTTTTAAACTTGCTTCTGTTTTCTGGAACAAGCTGATATTTATCTGCAATTTCAGCTCCTAGCTTCTCAAGAGCATCGGAACTGCCTGAATAAAGCTCAATTTCCAGTTCAAGGATTGGACTTTCTTTTCCTGCACATTTCACTGATCCCTCGTCCACTGAGATTTCACATATTGCCTTTCCTGTGTCAACCCTAACCTGATGACGAACAAAAGACATTCTCATCATTTCAACAAGAGGTCTGTCCCCTATAAGCTTATAAAGCTCATCGTACATAGGGCTCTGTGAAAAAAGCTCTATTGTCGGGCTGTTTATGCTATCTGCACTTACTGGAATATTAATTTCTTCTCGTTTGTATAGGCCTTCTTCTGAGCTGCCATTCCACTTAAGTGTTGCAACAGTTATGTTGCCTTCTTTTCTTATTCTAAGCGCAATTCTGTCACGGTTAAGTCTTCTGTCTTCCGTATCAAAATATACCGCCTCCATCTGGATAAACTCTTCCGAGTCATCATCCATTATCTTTTTGATATATTCGTCAGCAAAGATTTTGTCAGCCTTAAATTTATCTATACTGTATTTTAGTTCGATTTCCATGAATTACCTCTCATTATCATCTTTATTTTGTCTAAGCTGCTCTATAAGCTGTTTATTTAGAACCTTTCTAGCCTCATTCACAGAACCTGGTCCGCTCATGTTCATAAGCTGCATTGCCCACAGGTATTTCTTTAGTGAGCAGTTATCTATGCTCTTTTTGATTGCCTGGTTAATCATCGCCGTCTTTTCTGCCGCATTTACAAGATAAACCCTTGCTATTAGGCCGCCGCTTATGCGCTGTATCTCTACTATATTCTGTACATCGCAGGTTTCCTTGATTGCATTTTCAATTGTCTTTACCAAAGCTTCAGAAACGATTCTGCTTAGTTCTCTCTTCACGATAACATCAAAGGCGATTGTCGCAATTAGTCCGAGAACGAGCGCTACTCCAAATCCGAATCCCTCGCGTGTAAAAACAAACATCAGAAGTCCCATAGGTACCGCTAATATACGTAAACGTTTAAGTAATCTGCAGTTTTTCTCCATCAGATATCTTCCTTTCGTAATTTTTCAATTTGAATCATATTATATTATTTATTACCCCGCATGTCAAAGAAAATAACTTTTTTGCCAAAAATATCTAAACTGTGGTATACTATGGTTGATTATAATTGTGATTGGAGGATAATATGAAATCGCTTAATAAATATTTTGATCATACGCTTCTAAAACCTGAAGCAACAGAGGATGACATAAAAAAACTTTGCGAGGAAGCTCTGAAATACGACTTTTACTCCGTATGCGTTAACACATGCTACGTAGAAACATGTGCAAACATTCTCAAAGATAGCGATGTAAAAATCGCAGCTGTTGTAGGTTTCCCTCTTGGAACATGCACTACACCTACTAAAGTTTTCGAAACAGAGGAAGCATGTTGCCGCGGTGCATCAGAAGTTGATATGGTTCTTAACGTAGGAAAATTCAAATCAGGGGACTATGATTTCTGTGAAAAAGACATCAGAGATGTTGTTAAGGCAGCTGGAGAATACAATGCAATCGTAAAAGTAATTCTCGAAACATGTCTTCTTTCCGATGAAGAAATTGTTAAAGCTTGCGAAATTTCAAAAGCTGCAGGTGCTCAGTTTGTTAAGACATCAACTGGTTTTAACTCTGCAGGAGCCACTGCTCACCACGTAAAACTTATGAAGGATACTGTGGGAGATGAACTAGAGGTTAAGGCTTCCGGCGGAATCCGTGACTATGACACAACAATGGCAATGATTGAAGCTGGCGCAGACAGAATCGGTGCAAGTGCAGGCGTTGCTGTTATGGAAGATCCTAGAGCAAAATAAGCTTTTGACCTTTTAAATTAATATTTACAGTTTAGTTTTATAAAAAAAGAAGTTTACCTTGCTGGTAAACTTCTTTTTATTTATATTAGATTGCCTTTGTTTTGATTTCTTCAACAAGCTTTTCGATAAATGCATCTGCATCCATTGTTCCTAGGTCTCCTACCTTTGATGAACGAACTGAAAGCTCATTTGCTTCAACTTCTCTTTCACCGATAACGCAGATGTATGAAACTCTCTGGTTTCTTGCCTCTCTCAGCTTGTATCCAATCTTTTCGTTTCTTAGGTCAAGCTCTACTCTAATTCCAGCTTCTTCGCATTTCTTTGCAATTTCTTCTGCATAGTCTGAGAATTTTTCTGCAACTGTTAGAAGCTTAACCTGTACTGGTGCAAGCCATAGAGGGAATTTTCCTGC
>CAUWFN010000034.1:0-21643 GCA_963558075.1 uncultured Clostridia bacterium
CGTGCACGTACCTCTTCACTGATTTTTCTCGGGACAGGAGGCATACCGTCTCCACATGCTTTGTGTGTGGGAACATATCTACTGGGGTTGCCTCTTCAAATATATAACCTCTCTCTGTTAAGAATTTGATGTCACGGCTCATTGTTGCGGGATCACAAGATACATATACGATTTTCTCTGGTGCAATTTCTGCAACTGCATCTAGAAGTGCTTTATCGCATCCTGCTCTTGGCGGGTCAAGGAACACTACGTCTGCTGTTTTGATTCTTAAGTCTGCATCAACCTTATCTGCATCAGGACCTTTGCCCATAAGCTTTGGCAGCTCGACCTCCGCCCTGCCGCACACATATCGTGCATTCACGATCCCGTTAATCACAGCATTTCGGTTCGCGTCAAGCACGGCGCCCTTCACAGCCTCAATACCGATAACACGTCCGGCGCCAGCGGCAGCTGCGCAAAGTCCTATAGTCCCTACACCACAGTAGAGGTCGAGCACCGTTTCCTCGCCCGTGATGTCCGCATACTCGATAGCCTTAGCATACAGCTTCTCAGTCTGCTCGGGATTAACCTGATAAAATGCAAGAGGCGAAATCTCAAAATTAAGTCCGAAAGCCTCATCCCTAATAACCGGCTTTCCGGCCAGAGTAATGTTCTCTTCTCCGAAGAGTTCATTTGATTTGCCTTTGTTAACATTTAGCACAACACTTTCAAGACTGTAGTACATGCCATTTTCATCAGGTGGCAAATTATATATTGCATCATCAAGCATAGCCACAAGCTTCTGTCCGTTTGGAATACCTTTACCATTTATAACCAAAACGACCATAACCTCACCGGTACCAAAAGCAGTTTTTACCACCATCTGACGCATAAGACCCTTCTCCCATTTTGGATCATAGGCTGTAATATTATCCTCCTCCATGAAACGTCTCACAGCATCAGCTGCCGCCATGGCAGGAACAGACTGAAGAAAGCAGTCCTGGCAATCTATTACATCGTGGGACTTAGGTGCATAAAAACCGATTTTCGGACTGTCTAAATTTTCGACAATACCGCCCTTTCTAGTGATAATGCCACCTGTCCAGATTGGCATAGTTGCTTTGTTTCTGTATCTGTCAATGTTATAGGCACCTACGATTTCATTTACCTTTGGATTTTCTAGCTCCGCAATACGCTCTAGTCTATCTCTTACATGCTTTTCCTTTATTAGGAGCTGACCCTCATATGAAATATTTCCATAAGTGCAGCCTCCGCACAAATTCATATACGGACATTCATTTTCTATTCTGTACGGAGACGGCTCCACAATTCTTTCAATCTGTGCAAAAGCATATCTCTTTTTAACCTTTGTTATCTTTGCCTCTACTACATCTCCAAAAACGGCGTCCTTTACGAAAATCGCAAGGCCGTTACTTCTTCCCAGACCTCTTCCTTCCTCTGTCTGGTCTTCTATTTTTATCTGAACGATCTGACCCTTTTCCATGTGATTCCTTTTCCTCTCTGCTCTTTCTCGCTTTGTCACTATATTTATCGTGCTTTATTCTCGACGGTGACGCTGAGCGCTTTTTTGATTTTTTATCTTTCTTTCCCTGTCTGCCGCTATTTTTACTCTCGCCAGACTTTTCCTTCTTCTTTGCCTTTTCGCCTTTCTTCGAATCAGAATGCTTCTTCTGCTTAGGCGCCTGCTCGATTTCTCCAAGCTGACTTCTAAGAAGAGCTCCAGCTACCTGAAGTGGATCAAGCTTTTCCTCAAGACATACCTGATACACAATCTTCATAAACGGCTCAAGATTCATATCTTTGCAAAAATCTAAAGAATCGTTTACCTTTCTGACTGACTTCATATGCAGCGCGCTTTCTGCTGTAGGCATGTTTCTTTCACGAATTCTTGTATGGCAATACTCCTCTAGAGATTCAATCTTGTATTTTTCTCTAGGTGTGATCAAAGAAATTGCTCTGCCACTTTTTCCGGCTCTTCCAGTTCTTCCAATTCTATGAACATAATACTCCATGTCCTGAGGCATATCATAGTTAAAAACGATATCAACATCATCGACATCTATTCCTCTTGCAGCAACATCTGTTGCAAGGAGAAGCTCTAGACTTCCCTGTCTGAACAGGTTCATTACTCTATCTCTCTGATGCTGCGAAAGATCTCCATGAAGAGCCTCTGCAGAATATCCTTTTCCCTTTAGCATCAGCGTAAGCTCATCAACCTTTCTCTTCGTATTACAGAATATTAGAGCTCTCTTCGGAGCCATTGTATCTATCAATCTACAAATAGACTTGTCCTTTTCTCTGCCCTTTACCATGTAATACATCTGTCTGATATCAGGCACTGTCATTTCTTCCTGCTGAACTGCGATATACTCAGCATCGTGCTGATAATTGTCAGTAATTTCTCTGATTTCATCAGCCATTGTCGCCGAAAACAAAGCTGTCTGAACATCATGATCTATATTGTCACAGACAAATTCTATGTCTTCTCTAAATCCCATGTTCAGCATTTCATCTGCCTCATCAAGAACTAATACCTTGAGGTTATCAAGAGAAAGCGTCTTTCTTCTCATATGGTCCATAACACGTCCTGGTGTTCCTACAATTACATTTACGCCTTTTTTCAGACGTCTAAACTGTCTTTCAATATCAGTTCCTCCGTACACAGCTAAAGCCTCTACTCCAGGAACATATTTTGACATCTTTGATAGCTCTTCTGCAGCCTGAAGGGCAAGCTCTCTTGTGGGACACAGAACAAGACCCTGAACACTTTTGTCCTTTCCGTTAATTCTCTCAATCATCGGAATTCCAAAAGCTGCGGTTTTTCCTGTTCCTGTTCTTGCAATTCCAAGAACGTCCCTGCCTTCAAGAAGAACTGGAATAGCCTGCTCCTGTATAGGAGTCATCTCTTCAAATCCCATCTCCGCAAGGCTCTTTTTTGTTTTTTCATTTATCGAAAAATCTTCAAATCTCATATAATATTTTTTCTCTCTTTCTTTTTTACTCAAAAAATGTATTCAGAGTCTCTTCTCTGCTAGGTTTCCCAGCAAAGACTCCAATGACAAATAGCACGAGGGCTACTGCCATTCCAATCAGAATCTGATGTACATTCATTATTTTCACTCCCATAATCATGCTCACGCAGTAACATGCAGTTCCTCCTGCCATCGACAAAAGAGCACCAGCTTTGTTCGCTCTTTTCCAGAACATTCCAAGCACAAATACAAGACAAAATGCGCTTTCAAGTCCTCCAAAGGCAAACATGTTTATCTTCCAGATTACATCAGGCGGATTAATAGAAACAGCAAAGATTAAAAGTCCAAGAATCAGCGTAGTAAACTGACTTAGATTCTTTGTTAATTTCTCTGAGCATGGTATTTTTTTCTTCTGCTTTTCGTGAATATAAACATCTTTTACTATTGATGATGTGGCGGTTAAAAGCAGTGATGAAATCGTAGAAATTGAAGCTGCGATAGGCCCGATAATCGTAATTCCCGCAACAAGAGGTGAGAGGGATTTTACAATTGCAAGAGGCATAATATTATCTACGCTTCCGCCATAGGATGAAATATCCTCTGTAAGAACTGCCTTTGACATAATACCGATAAAGTTCATTCCTATATTCATAGCCCCAATTACAATAGTTCCTATTATAATTGCACGATGCAGCGATTTCGTATCTTTGTAGCTTAGGCATCGTACAACTGACTGAGGAAGACCAATAGTAAATATTCCAACTAGCATCCACTGTGAAATATACAGGGAAACCGGCATGTCTCCTCCAGAGAATGGCTCAAGCATTTTCGGATTTGTCTTTGCTAGATTATCCATAATCTCTGCATATCCGCCCCCGCTTTTTAGAATTCCCACAAGTAGAACTCCCATGCCTACAAGCATTGCGACTGCACATAGGGCATCAGTTACAGCAACGCCTTTGAAGCCTCCAACTGTAGTGTAAATAACAACAACAAGGCCAAACACCACAAGGCCTGTAACATATGAATAGCCTGTAACAGCCTCAAACAGCTTTGCTCCGCCTACAAACTGTGCAACCATCGTTGCAGAAAAAAACAGGACAATTATTGCAGCAGACAGATTCGCAAGTGCATCTGACTCATATCTTGCCCTGATCACATCGATTACTGTAACAGCATCTATTTTTCTTGATACGATTGCCATCTTTTTTCCAAGCACGCCAAGCACAAGAAACAGTGCTGTAACTTGCACAACGGACATATAAATCCATCCAAATCCTATATTCCAAGCCTGGCCTGGACCACCAACAAAAGAACTTACAGAACTGTATGTTGCAACAGTTGTCATTGCAAGAACAAAACCTCCAAGGCTTCTTGAACCTATAAAATATTCTGTTAGAAAACCTGTATTTTCTTTTTTTGATGCGCTTCTAAGATATATACTTACAGCAAGCATAGCA
The DNA here is from genome assembly GCA_963558075.1 of uncultured Clostridia bacterium. GTDB lineage: Bacteria > Bacillota > Clostridia > Peptostreptococcales > Anaerovoracaceae > CALHKP01. Next base: position 4,433 of record CAUWFN010000034.1, read on the forward strand.
ATCATAAATATGAATACAGGCATAAGTGTCATTATATTACCATTCATGCTACATAACCCCCTTGTCTATATTCACCTCCGAAATTTCCTTAGCTTCAGTCTCCTCATCAAGGGAAAAATCTTTGAAAACTATTTTTACAACTAAAGCTACAAGTATTACAGAAAAAATCCATGTGCCTAAGCACCCTGTTATAATCCATAGCGGTGTATGATATATCACTATATCAAGCTTGCTTATTCCAAGACCTGATACAGCCCAAAACACTATGATTGCAATAAGCGACCAAAGGCATGCCAGAGCTTCTTTTTTTATCTGTCTGTATTTCTCGCGATTACTCATTTATTTCCTCCAAAACCCCTTTTGAAATATAAATTATACGTAGTCTTTAATTTCATATGGCTCTGACAGGCCGGAATGCAACTCCCGGAACATCGCCTGTTTTCGGATATGCATTCCGCTCATCTTATTTTAGAAACCATCCTTTTACCGTTTCCGCTGCGAAAAAACGACATACAAAATGCAGCTTTAACGTGACGTAATCTCATTTTTCAGGGTCTTACCTGCCGAACATGCAATAAGCCTCCCAAAGCCACTGAAATAATTCAGTGGCTTTTATTTTAACATGAAAACATAAGCTTTGTAAAAATATATCTTCAAAAAAACGAAAAAAAGCCGCATCTTTTGCGATGCGGCGCCGTTTCTAGTTTTTAAATGCTAAATATTTCTATCCTAAAACTCTGCATATGTAAATTCAGGAGTTCCTGCCATGCCTGCGAATATCAAATATAGATATACAGCCATCATGATTACGAAAAATGTACCTGTCTTGAGCAGGAAATCTCTAGTTATTATTGTCTTTGTTCTCTGTAAAAAACCTGTAAGCTTCTTCATTTATTCTCGTCCATCCTTTCCCAGCTGGGTGGAATGCATCTTCCAAAAACCCTTCTGTGTAATCCTCATCATAAAAACTTACTAGCTGAGCTCCATATCCTTTTATTGTTTCCTCAATCTGTCCTGGAAGCTTTGATCTTGCATCAGATGTGAACCCCGTATAGTCATACCAATATCCGTTTACAGGAAGAAGTATTAGCTGGCACTCAAGCCCCTCTTCCTTGCATATTTCAAGGAAAAGCTTAAGATCGCCGTACTCTGGAGAATCGCTCCAGTATTCTCTATCTTTCATGGCATCCTTTTGATCAGCCATAACCGGTTTAAATCTCAGTTTATATATGCTATCCTTCATGTGAAACGGATTGTTTCCTGTCTTTTTTGCAAAGCTTTCATCGGCTTCCCTTGCAAGACTATCCCAATCTGGAGTTTTTCCATCTATTTTGCTTTTATATTTCTCGTAGCTATCTTTTCCTCCGACCTTCCATGCAGAATTTACAGTAACGCTTTCCTTTTCGTTTATAAATGCCGATCTCGTAGAAAAATAGAATCTATCAACAAAGCTTTTGCGTCCGTCAATAAATAGCTTGTTATACCGTTCTACATTTGCCTGCATATTAGGATCGTTTACAAGGAGGGATTCGACCCTCTCTGAAATCTTCTTCTTTAGATTATCCGAAAGATCAGGATTTTTTAAAAGCTCCATGTACTGGCTCTCAGAAAATCTTACTGCAAAAGCATCTTTTTTTACGCCTTCTTTATCAAACCATGCCGGCGAAAGAATCAGCGTAACCTTCTTTGTTTTTAAATCCGGCGCTACAGAGCCAAGGGTTATCGCATGGGAAAGGCACTGGTTATATGCTGCTCCCACACACATTACATCAAGGTCTGCCTTTCTGAAAATCTTTGTAGGATGATATTTTGTCTTGCGCCCGTGCTGAAATTCAGAAGATCCGAGCATCAGATATGAATCCTCGTGCAGATTTTTTGATATTGCGCTATAAGAAAGATCTTTGTATGGATTAATCCAAGTGCCGAAGCCTCTTGAGCCGGTATCAAGGCTTCCGGATATCCCAATATGTATTCCCGCTGCAGTTGCAACAAACAGAGCTAGCGCCGTAAAAAATGCCGCTATCTTTCTCATTTTAATTCAATCTCGCTTTTACCTGTTCAATAATTTTTGCCGGCGTATCCATTTCCTCTCTTGTAAATTCCGAAGGTGACATTACAATTCCAAAAGCCTCTTCTATCATTACAAGAATTTCCGTGTAGTCTAGAGAATCTATAAGGTCCTCATCCAGAAGATTTATATCCAGGTTTTCCCTTACAATTTCATCACCGCAAACTTCTTCTAAAATGTCTAATACTTTCTCTTCCATCTCAATACCTCCTGAGTAAATAATTACTTATAATCCTATAACCTCTGTAAATCTTCCAGAGAAGATAAAGAATCCAAACATTGCAAGGTTTAGCGTTATAAACCAGCTTATGCGCCTATACCAGGCCTTTTTCTTGTTCTTCTTATGGAATTTTGATTTCTTTTGATATATTTCTGTAAGCGCAAGGAGCACTCCGTGATAAACGCCGTACATTATGTAGTAAATATCAAGACCATGCCATATTCCCATGACACTCATATTTATCATAAATCCGATTGAGGCTCCCATAAGCTTGTTTTTGAACCACTTTCCTTTGATTGCTCTCATCATAAAGCGTGAGAAAATGAAATCTCTGAACCAGTATGATAGGCTCATATGCCATCTGTCCCAGAAGTCTTTCATGTCTGTGCTTAGGAATGGTTTATTGAAATTCTCCGGTGATTTTATGCCAAGCATATAGCTGACTCCAATTGCCATAAGGCTGTAGCCTGCAAAATCAAAGAATAGATAAAATCCATAGCTATACATATAAAGTACGTTATTCCACCAGTGATCTCCAGTTCCAAGCCACACGATTCCCTGATACCATGCCGATGCCAGTACAAATTTATAAAGCATACCAAGACATACTTTGTAAAGACCGCTTCCGACCATATCAAGATATTCATCTTTTGGAATCACTCTAGTAAAATCCTCATGAAATCTTCTGCTTCTGTCGATAGGTCCAGACGACAGAGCCGGAAAGAATATCAGAAAATATATAAACTCAAATCCTTTAACTTCTTTTATGAGTCCATCGTAAATCTCAATAATCACCTGGGCACTCTTGAATGTCATATATGACAGTCCCATGAATGCGAATATGCTGTGTCCCCCAAAAGCTGAAACTTTCCATACTATAAGCGGCATAAGTGAAAGAATAAGCACAAGCCAGTAGACTTTTGCATTTCTTCCGTATTTTCTATAAAGCCGCAGAAACACCTGCACAAGCACATATTCATATATGCAGTACAGCACAAGATTAATTATCGCAACAGGTTTTCCTCCCATTACCATCCATATGAAAAATATGCTAACTGCAAATCCATAGTATTTAAGGTTTTTTTCAAATATACCAAGCACCGCGGCCGGTATCATCAAAGCAGCTACCCAAGCGAAAAAGTAAAAATCTCCAAATAATGTCACTTAATCCACCCTTCCACTTTCTTTCTATCCATTTTTCCGTTTCCTGTAAGAGGTAGGGAATCAACAAAGCATATCTTCTTCGGTACCATGTACTCGGGAAGCTTTTCCTTAAGTTTATCTTTTAATGACTTTGTCAGAGCCCTCTCTGCTGCCCTATCTGCTACCGCCTCCGAAGATTCATCATCAGAAAGAACTAAGTAAGCTACAAGATACTTTATCTTTTCTCCGTCGCGCTTTGGCACAACGCATGCTCCGCTTATATTATCTATATCAAGGAGATTATTCTCTATATCGCCAAGCTCAATTCTATATCCGTGAAGCTTTACCTGAAGGTCAATGCGTCCCTTGTAGTAAAGCACGTCACCTTCAAAATAGCCCTCATCTCCAGTCCTGTAACATCTTTTACCACCTTTCTCATAAAAGACAGCTGATGTTTTTTCTGGATCTTTGTAATAACCCAAGCTTACTGTATCTCCTTTGATTATAATTTCGCCGTTATCTGCAATCTCAATTTCGCTTCCCGGTTTAACTCGTCCGATAGGAAGTGAGCTTTCCGCAGAAATCATTTCTTCAGTTATTTCTATATCAGTTACAGCAACCGTTGATTCTGTAGGCCCGTAAGTGTTTATTATTTTGACACCATCAAAGCGCTCAAGAAGCTTTGATGCTGTATCTTTTGCAAGCTTCTCTCCACAGAAGAGAAAAGCTTTGAGCCCGGGAAGAAGCTCTTTGTTAAAGCTTCTGTCCGCAAGGCACATGTCTGCAAAAGAAGGCGTAGATACCCAGAAACTGATATTCCCCTTATTCATAGTTTCGAGCATTTTTGCCATATTCTTTTGTACTTCCTTCGTCAAGCAGTATACAGTTCCACCTCCTGCCAGAGATGTATATATATCCATTACCGAAAGGTCGAATGAAAATGGTGCCTGATTCATATAAACCAGGTCTTTTTTTGGCAGGTGCGAAAGCCTGTTAATTTCTCTATCTTCCCCAAGAGACAAAGACCAGTCTGTAAATCTGCTCAGCGAATCATAGCTTATTTTCACACCCTTAGGCTTTCCTGTGCTTCCGGATGTAAAAATGATATAGAAGGTATCCTCAGGTTTAACCCAGAATTCTCTAAGAGATTTTGCTTCATACTCAAGGCTAATCTTCTCTAGCATTTCTCTGCCTACAAAGTTAGGCGAAGTACCTGTTTCCTCTTCAAAAATTTCACTCACATCATTCTTCCAGTACGTATCTTCGCTCAGAAGCACTAGCGGATTTCCGACAGTCAAAATAATATCTCTTATTCTGTCTGCTGGCATCGATATGTCTACAGGACAGTATGCTCTGCCTGATTTTACGCAGGCAAGAAAACAAACGAGCATCATAGGACTTTTGTGTCCATATACGACAACAGGCATGTCGGAATCCTCATAATTATCTCTAATCCAGCTCCCCAGCCTATCAGATTCTTCCCATAGCCTTTCGTATGTCATACATTCGCCGTCTGTTATAATCGCGTTATTATTTTTTATCTCGTTATATGCATCAAAGATTTTCTCAAGTATCATCATTCTCTTTTCCCTTTCTCTCCCCTTCTGTTTCACTATAATAGCACAAAAAAACTGCCCTTTGGGCAGTCTTAACGTTTCTTAATCTTATAGTAATAAAGCCTTAAGAATTGCAAGTTTTACTTAAGCTTTTCTGCAATCTCCGCTATCTTTCTGAATCTATTGTTTATTCCCGATTTTTTCATCGGTGGATCTAGCATCTCCGCAAGCTGAATCAGGCTGGCTTCCGGATAATTCATTCTAAGTTCTGCAACAACCTTTAACTTTTCTGGAAGAGCTGAAATTCCCATCTTCTCATCTATGAGTTTGATGTTCGCAATCTGTTTTTGAGATGCATCAAGTGTCCTATCTGTATTTGCATTGTCGCAGTTTGTGATTCTGACAGTTTCATTAACCATCTCTTTTCTTATCATGACATTATCAAATTCTAGAACCTGTGTATGAGCCCCCATGATGGCAAGCGAGTCTCTGATATAGGCTGAATTTTTCATGTAAACTACGTAGTGACCTTTTCTCTCTGTTATTTTACAGTTCAGGTCAACAAAACTGTTAATCATCTTTTTTAAATCGCGAGCTAGATTTTTGCTAGCACAAACAATTTCAAGATGATATGACTTTTCTGGATCTGCAACAGAACCTGTACCCATGAAAATTCCTCTAAGATAAGCTTTTTTGCAGCACCTTGATCTGATTACATCATCATATATTCCATCAGAAATAAAGTTATTTCCTTCTCTTACGAGGAGTATTCCAGTCTCACGCAAAATCTGCTCACTTCTCATCTCAGGATTAATAGTCAGCATATATATGTGACCTTTTTTTAAATTATTTCCTTCTCCAACCTCAAGCTCTGTCTCCACATTGAAGTACTCTTTTATCAGCCTTTTGTAGTGTCTTGCGACAGCCGGATTATCTGTTGATATTACGATTTTGAACTTTCCACCGCCGGCAAGTCTAAGGCTTCCCGATACTCTGAGAAATCCTGCAATCTCTGCAAGCTGACAACATTTTTTCTCTGGTTCAGTTCTTGCAAGTTCATTTTTTGTTTCTGTAGAAAACGACATGTTTTTTCCCTCTTTTATCTGATTTCACAGCAAAGTCTCCCTTTGCTTGTAAAAAAAGGCTGCCTCAGAAGGCAGCCTCTCTATGAATAATCTTTGATTACTATTTTAGTGGTGCTAGGCCAAGAATTTCTCTTGCTTCAGCAGGAGTTGCAACTTCTCTTCCTAACAGTTTAGCAAGTTCTACAACTTTTGCTACCATTTCGCCGTTGCTCTTAGCTAAAACGCCTTTTTCCATGTATAGGTTGTCTTCGAAACCTACTCTTACATGTCCGCCAAGTGCAATTGTTGCAGCTGCAATGTTCCATGCATTCTTACCAAGACCTGTTGCAGTCCAAGTTGATCCTGGAGGAATTGATCCTACCATGAATACAAGGTCTCTAATTGTAGCTGTCATCTGTACTCCAAGTACGAAGTCCCAGTGTAGTGGGTGTACTAGAAGACCTTTTCTGTCTGCTACTTTAAGAGCTGTGTCAATCATACCCTTATCGAATACTTCAAGTTCAGGTTTGATTCCTCTTTCCTTAAGGATTGTAGCAAAGTTTTCGATTGTTGTATCAGTGTTTGTGAACACTTCATCTCCACCAAAGTTGCAAGTACCGCAGTCTAGTGTAGCCATTTCTGGTGTTGGAACGATTTCTGTTGACTGAAGTCTTTCTAGGTCAGTCATACCAACAGCTCCACCTGTTGAAGGCTGGATGATAGCGTCTGGGCAAACTTCTCTGATAGCATCAACACAAACCTGGAATCTTTCCTTGCTCTGTGTTGGAGTACCATCATCTTCTCTTACGTGAAGGTGGATAAGTGCAGCACCAGCATCATAAGCTGACTTAGCCTCTCTTACGATTTCTTCTACAGTGTATGGAACAGCAGGGTTCTGTTCTTTTGTAACTTCTGCTCCACAAATACATGCACTAATAATTAATTTTTCCATTGTCTCGTCTCCTTTAACAATAATGTAACCTGTTAGGTGCGAACTCATAACGCACACTTATATTATACCATTAAATATCTCTGTGTTCAAGGGTAACACGATAGCCTTTCGCTTCCATTATTTCTGCAACCTTACATGCCATAGCTACAGATCTGTGCTGGCCGCCTGTACATCCAAAAGCAATATTTAGATGATACTTTCCCTCTTGCTTATAGGCAGGGATTACCGTATCAAGCATATTTTCTAGCTGCTCAAGGAACTGATTTGCTATAGGCTGCCTAAAGACATATCCAGAAACCTTTCTGTTGTTTCCTGTAAGCTTCTTGAGACTAGGCACATAATAAGGATTTGGAATGAATCTCATATCAAACACAAGGTCTGCTTCTGGCAGAATCCCCCTCTTATATCCGAAGGATTTAATGTTTACAGAGAAACTACTACCCTCTCCTTCGAAAACTTTGCCGATTTCGAGCTTAAGATCTGCAACCTTCATATTAGTCGTATCAATTATATAATCTGCTTCATCTCTGATTTCCTTCAGAAGCTCTCTTTCTTGCTCTATTACATCTCTATCTGTTGCACCTGTTGCAAGAGGATGGTTTCTTCTAGTTTCGCTGAAACGCTTTACAAGAGTTCTCTCCGAAGCCTCGATGAACAAAATTCTGCAGTCAATCTTATCGTTGCTCTTAAGTTCTTTGATGCAGCCCTTAAGATCATTGAAAAACATACCGCCTCTTATATCGACAACAAAAGCAGCCTTCTTCAGATCCTTTGTTGATGTAGACGCAATTTCTATAAAATTGTTAATGAGCGCCGGAGGCATATTATCTATGCAGTAATAGCCCGAATCCTCGAACCAGTTTACAGCATTTGTCTTTCCAGAACCAGATAGCCCTGTAAGTATAACCACCTGCATTTTTTCAGAATCCATCATTCAATCACCTCTATATTTACAATCCTTCCGATATCAAGCCCTGCCTGAAGCGCGCGTTTGATACCGCCCCTGAAACTACCTACTCTATTAGATGTATGAGCATCACTGCTTATAATGAATCTGACGTCTTCCTTTGCCGCAATCTTTATCTCATCCACGGTCAAATGATCATGCCATGTACTGATTTCCATTAGCGTATCTGTATCTGCGCAAGCCTTTGCTATTTCAGCAATATCAAAGCGTCCCTTATCACCTGGATGAGTAAGAATCTTAATATCATTTTCGTAGAGAGCCTTAACAGTCATATCGGTGTTTTTTACAAGAAGCCTTCTTCCCATAGACTCTAGATAAAACTTGTGAGCATCTAGCCAGTTTCCGATACAGTGTCCGCCAGGAATGCCATAGTGGTATCCAGCCAAAGTAAAATCAAAATATTTCAGCTCATCTTCCTTTATGTCCCAGTATGGTTTTCCTGAAACAATGTTAGCCTCTACACTTAGATAAATTTCTATCTGCGGATAAACCTTTTTCAGTCTTTCTATCTCTTCTCGCATTACCGGGAAATTTTTTCGCTTTACGCCATAAGTCAGATGTCCCGGTCCATGATCTGATATTGCAATAGCCCTAAGCCCCTTTTTTACGGCTTCCTTTACATTATCCTCAATGCTTCCCTTTCCATGAGAAAAAGTTGTATGAGTATGATAATCAAAGGTCATCTTGTATTTATCGTAATTAATCTCCAATTATTCTTACCTCCGGTTCGAGCATAACACCAAATTTGTCCTTAACTGTGTTCTGTACAAGATGCATTAAATCTGTAATATCAGTTGCAGTAGCCCCACCTTTGTTTATTACAAATCCGCAGTGCTTTTCGGAAACCTGTGCCCCTCCTACTGTCAGTCCTCTAAGGCCTGCTGCTTCCACAAGTCTTCCTGCAAAATCCCCTTCCGGTCTTTTGAAAAAGCTTCCTGCGCTTGGATAATTTACAGGCTGCTTGTCATTTCTCTTTTTCATTAGCTCGCTCATCGTTCCTTCGATTTCCTCAGGATTTCCTTCGCAAAGCTCATAGCACACAGACAGAACTATTTCACCGCTTTCGCCAAGTCTGCTTCTTCTATATCCAAAATCCATATCTTCGTTATGCAGAGTATAGATGCTTTTACCATCCTTTGACATAACATTTACGCTTTTTACGATATCCTTCATCTCTCCGCCGTATGCACCAGCATTCATAAACATAGCTCCGCCTACGCTTCCTGGAATTCCCGCTGCAAATTCAAATCCGCTAAGAGACTCATCAAGAGCAAACCTTGCAGCCTTTGATAAAAGAGCGCTTGCTCCACAAACGATTATATTTCCTTCTTTTCTTGTAATCTCATCAAAGCTTCCGCCAAGCTTAATTACAGTTCCGCTATATCCTTCATCTTTAAAAAGTATATTAGAACCGTTGCCAATCAGAAGATGTTTTTCTCCGTTTTTTTCTATTTCCTTAAGCACCTCTGCAAGCTCATCTACATTTTCAACTGTGATGAGCTTTTTTGCACAGCCTCCTGCTCTAAAAGACGTATATTTTGACATATCCGCGTTGTTTATAACTTCCATTTATTCTATTTCCTTTCTATCTATATCATATTTGTTGTAATCCTGATATTCTGATGTCTCCTCCAGCATATCCTTCTGGCGAAGCCTCTTTTTGATGTATCTTCCAAAATAGTAGTAAACTACAGCAAATACAGGAACTCCAAGTATCATTCCAGCAAAACCGAACAGGCCTCCGCCTACGAGAATTGCAAACATAACCCAAAAGCTTGCAAGACCAGTTGTCTCCCCGAGAATCGCAGGTCCTATTACATTGCCATCAAGCTGCTGTAAAATAAGAACCACAATCAGGAAGTAAATCGACTGAACTGGGTTAACTAGGAATATTATAAGTGCAGCCGGGATTGCTCCGATAAACGGTCCAAAGAACGGAATGATGTTTGTCACACCTATAATTGTACTTATCAGAATTGGATAAGGCAGGTTCAGTAAGTTCATTGCAACAAAACAAATCACCCCTATAATCCCTGAGTCTATAATCTTTCCATTGATGAATCCACCAAAAGTCCTGTTTGTATAATATGCAAAATTGAAAATCTCCTCTGCCTTTTCTCTTCTGCATAGAGCTGCAATCATCTTGCGAGACTGAGCCTTGAAGGTTTCTTTGCTGTTAAGAAAATATACACAGACGATTATTCCGATAAATATATTGAGTACTGTCTTGACTGTGAGAATCAGACCCTCAGAAATCATATTCATATAAGTTCCGATTCCAGGCAAAAATTCGTCCTGAACCCAGCTTACAATTGTATCCTCGCCCTTTACAACGAGATTCTGAAGAATCTGTGCTACTTCCTTGTGGGAAAGACCCACGGTAATTTCCTCAACCCACTGAGTCAAAATTTCTAGCCTCTGAGGAAGATCCGTAACGATTCCAACCACACTTCTGATTAGTTCAGGAATCAAAAGAGCAAAGAATCCAGCAACAACTCCAACAAGAACAACAAGCGATACGACTGTACCTGTTACGCGGGCACATACAAACGCCTTCTTCTTGTGCTTAAACTTAGGTTTTATAAAATGATACGATTTTCTAACTGTAAAATTGTATATCGGACAGAGAAGATAAGCCATCACAAGTCCATATATAAACGGTGCAATTATGTGTTTGACTGTTGTAATTATCTCCCTAAACGAATCAAAATTCTCCATTATATGCCAAAGCGATATCAGCGCCGCCCCTGTGAGAAACAGCGTCACCGCCAGCTTAAAATATCTGTTTTCTTTTATATTTCTCATGTAAATCTCCTCGCATGCATAACTTCTGAAATATACTTATATACTAACATAACGAAGTGTTTTTTTCCACAGCGCGAACAAAAAAACGGGTGTATAACGGTAAATGGTAAACCTCGTATTTGATGAACTAAAAAGGAGCCTCACATTAACGACAAAAATCGTTAACACGATAGCTCCTTTTCAATATACACTTATACCTACAATCTGATAACTTTTAACAGATTGACTATTAACTAAAACCTGTCACTATAATTCAGCATTCCTCTGATATAGCCACCCTTTGGCTTTTCACTTCCTCCTCCACAGATTGTGTCATAATATACGATATTTGCATACATGTTTTCTTTTTCAACTGTAATTACCACATATGACCCGCTACTGCCGTCTCGAGGCTTTGATAAGCTCCCAGGGTTTATCAAATATATGCCATCGATTTTCTCGCATACAGGCACATGTGTATGGCCAAAGCATACAGCTTTACACTCCTGCTCCTCTGCAGAATATAAAAGCAAAGTCTCGTTGTAGCCTGCTCCAAGCTCATGACCGTGTGTAATCATAATTTTCCCAGCAGGAGTATCTATGATTTTGTAGGAATCGCGGCCTCCTCCGTCACAGTTACCTGGAACTGATTCTACAGGAATTCCAAACTCCTCCTCTATAGTCTGAGCATCACTACAATAATCTCCGCAGTGAATTATCAGATCCGGATCATTTATCTTTGACATTATATCGTATACTTTTTTTAGTTTCCCGTGAGTATCACTCAAAACAATTATCTTCATTTAGCGCTTCCCATTTCGTAGTAATGTTTCATTTCGTCTTCTGGAACCATGTTTCCGCCTGTAGCCCATAGTATATGAGTTGCGTTTTCCATTTTTCCTTCAAGACCATATTTTGCGAGGTATTCCTCTGAATTTACAATATATCCAGGACCTGTAAATGATGCACATGCTGAAGGCTCGATGTAGATTCTCTCACTATCAGCAAGCTTCTTTAGGAACGGATAAAGCTTTTCGTCATTAATTGTATATATTCCCTCTAGCATTGAGTCCATAACGCTTCCAACAAGTCTTGAGGCTCTTGGTACTGCAAGTCCGTCAGCTGCAGTCTTTCCATCTAGACCTATATCAAGCACAGAAATGCCATCGTGAAGTCCGCTCATCATTCCAAGAAGCATACATGGAGCATGAGTAGGCTCAGCAAAGAATATGTGAATATTATCGCCATATATCATCTTAAGACCAAAGGCAACTCCACCCGGAGCCCCACCTACTCCGCAAGGTATATATACAAATACAGGGTGATCCTCGTCACATACTATATTATTAGCAGCAAACTGAATTCCTATTCTCTTTGCTGCAACAGAATATCCGAGGAATAGATCTGATGAACCCTCGTCATCGACAAAATGGCACATAGGATTTCCCTCTGCAATTTTTCTTCCTTCTGCTACTGCAATCTGATAGTTGTCCTCATACTCAACTACAGTTACGCCTTTTGATCTTAGAAGATCCTTCTTCCACTGCCTTGCATCTGCAGACATGTGAACAGTAACATCAAAACCAAGTGTCGCACTTATAATTCCAATGCTCAGACCTAGGTTTCCTGTTGATCCCACAGCAACACTGTACTTGCTGAACAAATCGTTGAATCTCTGCTCTGTAAGAATAGAGTAATCGTCCTCTTCTGTCAACATACCGTTTTCGATTGCTATTTTTTCTGCAAACTTCAGCACTTCATATATGCCGCCTCTTGCTTTGATAGAACCGGAAACAGCAAGATGACTGTCGCACTTTAGGAAAAGACGTCCAGGAATCTTAGTATCAAGGTCCTTTTCTAGCATATTTTTCATAATAGGAATTTCTTCCAGCGGTGATTCTATAATTCCGCCTGTAACCTCAGTTTCAGGAAATGATGCCATGATATATGGGGCAAATCTTTCCAGCCTAGCCTCTGCATCTTCGATATCGTCCATATCAAAAGGTAACTTCGCGCTGCTGTCAACCTTATCATTCAGCCACAATATTTCTCTGCATTCCTGAAGGTCTTTGATTTCAGGAAATTCTGCCGCAAGCTTTTCTATATTCATTTTCGTTCTCCTTTCACTTTTACAGGTTTCTTCTATTATAGCCTTTTACACCTATCAATGCAATTACTTGCTAAGCACTTTCACATAGCGAAAAGCCCCGCACTTTCACACGCACAGGGCTTTTTTATATATTTTTTTATATTTTCCGTTATAGCTTCTTTTATCAGCTTTTACGACTTATCTTTTTATATCATTATGCAAAAGCTTATGTTCTTTTCCCTTTAGCAGTCCATCATAAAGGGAAATTACAAACGGATTGTGATTCGATAGCTTAATTTGTTTTGCTTCGTCTATATCATAGATACCCTTAGTTCTAGCTTCTTTGATGCTCGCATCGATTGGAAGTGGCTGTCCTCCTCCTGCAACGCATCCATTTCTGCAAGCCATAACCTCAACAAAGTCATAATACACTTCGCCGCTTTTTATCTGATCCATGAGAATTCCTGCATTCTTAAGACCATTAACGATTGCAATCTTCACGTTTCTTCCATCAAGCTCAACGGAAGTTTCTCTTATACCCTCGTTTCCTCTAACGCCCATAAACGTTATTTTCTCAAGATCTGCCGGAGCACAGCTTCCTATAATCTTTCGGAGCACGGCTTCTGTAACTCCACCAGTTACGCCAAAGATTGCACCGCCTCCTGATGCAAGACCAAACGGCATATCCATAGCCTCCGGTGAAAGTTTAGAAAGATCTATACCTGCTTCCTTAATCATTCTTGTAATCTCTGTTGTTGTAAGCACATAGTCAACATCCTGAACACCCTCTGTGAAATGCTCCGGTCTTCCTATTTCACCTTTCTTTGCAGTACAAGGCATTATAGATACAACTACAGTCTCTCTCTCATCATCAGATTTTCTTGCAGCTTCTTTTATTACAGCGCCAAACATCTGCTGTGGAGATCTACAACTTGAAATGTGACGTGCAAGCTCTGGATATTTGTTTTCACAGAACTTAACCCATGCAGGGCAGCAAGATGTAAATAGCGGAAGATCATCGCCTTTTGCCAGCTTTTCTACAAGCTCTGCTGACTCTTCCATTACAGTAAGGTCTGCTGCAAAGTTAGTATCATAAACCTCATCAAAACCAATGCGTCTTAGAGCCGCTACAAGTCTTCCCGAGGAGTTATCTCCTTCTTTGATACCAAATTTGTCGCCAACTGCAACTCTTACTGCAGGGGCAATCTGTGCTACAACTCTCTTGCTCTTATCGTTAAGTGCCTCCCATACAGGGTGTATATTCTGTTTTACAGTTATAGCTCCTGTAGGACATACGACTCTGCACTGTCCGCATCCCACGCATCCTGACTCTGCAATCGGTCTGTTAAATGCAGTAGTTACCCTCATCTTGGAGCCTCTGTATGCGAAATTCAAAACGCCGATTCCCTGAAGCTCACTGCAGGTTCTTACGCAGTCACCGCACAGTATGCATTTGTTAGGATCAAATACGATGCTCTCTGAACTGCTGTCTAGCGGCAACTTTGGTCTATTGTTCTGGAATCTTACATAGTTTACACCAAGCTGGTTTGCAAGCTTTAACAAAGCACATGCTCCGTTTGTTCTGCAGGTTGTACAGTCTGCGCAGTGAGATGCAAGAAGAAGCTCTAGAATCATCTTTCTGTGATGCTGAAGTCTTGGTGTATTTGTGAAAATAACCATGCCATCCTTTGGTACTTCTGAGCACGAAGCGAAAATCTTACCTCTATCATCTTCTACGACGCACATTCTGCATGCTCCGTAGGTAGAAAGCTCTGAGTGGTAACAGAAGGTCGGCAGCTCTATTCCGGCTTTTCTTATAACAGACAGAACATTTTTTTCGTCATCAAAGGCAACTTCTCTGTTGTTTATAGTCATATATTTCATTTGCCATACCTCCTAGTACTCAATATGAATTGCGCTAAACGCACACGAACTTTCGCAGGCACCGCACTTGATACATGTATCGTTATCGATTACAAACGGTTCTTTGATTCTTCCGCTTATTGCATCTGCAGGGCAGTTCTTAGCACATTTTCCGCAGCCCTTACATCTTTCCGGACTGATAACAAAACGTCTCAGCGATGAGCATGTATGAGACATACATCTCTTTTCAACTACATGCTGCTCATATTCTTCTCTAAACAGATGCAGAGTGCTTCTAACAGGAAGAGCCGAGCTCTTTCCAAGTCCGCATAATGATGAGTCTGTAATTGTAACTGCAAGCTCGTCTAAAAGATCTAAATCCTCTAACGTGCCCTTTCCTGCTACAATCTTTTCGAGAATCTCAAGCATACGCTTTGTTCCTTCTCTACAAGGAACGCATTTTCCACATGACTCCTTCTGCGTAAAGTTCATAAAGAATCTTGCAACCTCAACCATGCATGTTGAATCGTCCATTACAACAAGTCCACCTGAGCCAATCATTGCGCCCATCTTCTTTAGAGAATCAAAATCAAGGCTTATATCAAGATGTGGTGTAATCAGGCATCCTCCGGAAGGCCCGCCTATCTGAACAGCCTTAAACTTTCCGTCGTTCTTGATTCCTCCACCGATTTCATATATTACTTCTCTTAGAGTAGTTCCCATAGGAACCTCGATAAGTCCAGTATTCTTTACACTTCCTGTGAGAGCAAAAGCCTTAGTTCCTGGGCTTGACTCAGGTCCTACTTTCTTGAACTCCTCTGCACCCTCTGTAATAATTCTTGGTACATTCGCATAAGTTTCAACATTGTTAAGTACAGTAGGCTTATCAAAAAGTCCGTGCTCCACAGTTCTAGGAGGTTTAACTCTAGGCATTCCACGACTTCCTTCTATGGATGCAGTCAGCGCACTACCCTCACCACATACGAATGCTCCCGCACCTCTGTTTATATGAATCTTAAACGAAAAGTCCGAGCCCATTATATTCTCACCAAGCAGTCCACAAGCCTCTGCCTGACTTATTGCATTCTGAAGCCTTTCGATTGCGAGAGGATATTCAGCTCTTACATAGATGAATCCTTCCTGAGAACCAGTTGCATAAGCTGCTATCATCATGCCCTCTAAAACCTTGTGTGGATCTCCTTCCATGATACTTCTATCCATGAATGCTCCCGGATCACCTTCATCTCCGTTACATACGATATATCTGATTTTTTCTGGCTGTCTTGCTACCTGACTCCATTTATAGCCGGTCTTAAAACCGCCGCCACCACGACCTCTCAGATTTGCTTCGCTGACCTCATCGATAATTTCCTGAGGCTCCATTTCGAACAACGCCTTGGCAAGCCCTTGATAGCCGCCTTTTCCTATGTATTCTTCAATATTTTCTGCATCTATATGACCGCAGTTTTCGAGAACGCGTCTTGTCTGCTTCTTGTAGAAAGGAATCTCCTCCTGGGTCTCATATTCGATTCCCTCATGCTTGTAAAGAAGCTCTCTGATAATCTCACCATTCTTTACAGTGCGCTCAAATATAGCCTTACAATCTCCTACGCTTACTTTTGTATAAAGTATACCCAGAGGCTCAATTCTCATCAGAGGACCCATTTCACAGAATCCATGGCATCCGCTCTTCTTGATTGCAAGACTATCAGAAGCTTTGTCTTCACATGTATGCTCATGCTCAAAGCCTTCTGGATGAGCAATATGCTCTCCAAACTCAACCTCTACATCAGGATTTTCTGCTGCAAGCCTGCACATTTCCTCATAAATCTGTGCAGAACCTCCTGCTAAGCATCCTGTTCCTGCGCAGATAAGAATTCTGCATTTGCAGTTATCTATTGCACTTTTAGCTTTTACTCTAATTTCGTCCAGCTTCGATTTGCTATCAATTCTCATCATGTCTACTCTCCCTCTTTCAGTTCCCAGATCAAAGCAGATGCCTCGTCTGGTGTCATTGAAGGATAAACCTTATCGTTTACCATCAGAACCGGTGCTAGCCCGCATGCTCCCAAGCATGATACAGTCTCCACTGTAAACAGCATGTCATCTGTCGTCGACTTTTCATCTGACAGTCCTAGCTCACTATAAATCCTCTCTAGAATTGGAACCGACTTTCTTACATGACATGCAGTTCCATCACAAACCTTGATAACATATTTTCCCTTAGGCTCAAAAGAAAAATTCTCATAAAATGTAGCTACACTAAAGGCCTTGCCTTCTGTTATTCCTATCTTTTCAGCCACATATGTCAGAAGTTCAGCAGGTAAATACCTGTACTCTGACTGAATATCCTGGATAATCGGAATCAGCGACGCCTGATCCTTTCCATGAAAGCCTATGATTCTGTCAGCCGCATCATAATAACTCTGCTCTAACATAGGATACCTCCTTAAGTCCACACTCGAAAAACCTATATTTTATTGCTTTATTATATAAAAGATTTTT
>CAUWFN010000035.1:0-21394 GCA_963558075.1 uncultured Clostridia bacterium
TTTATTTACTTAAAATATTTTAAGTAAAAACCTTTAACTATACTACTGCTGGAAATATAAAAAGTCAACAAAAAATATAATCCTACACATAATCTTCACATAAAATAATGACGAAAAATTCCCTTTATATAAGCTGTATCTACTGAAAACACCGCTATTCAAGCTATCGACTTCTTAAGTCTCTTCGATCAAAAAAAGCAAAACCTCCATCCCGAAGGATGAAGGTTTTACCATCACTTTTTAGAAATTAAATATTTTGAGGTAGATTGATTTCTTTTTTCATTTCATATATTTTATCTGCAATATTTAGCGTGCTCTTTCTGTGGGAAACGAGAACTGCCGTCCTATCGTCTATCTCCGAAATAGATTTTAGAATTATTCCCTCGTTAAGAGCATCTAGATTGCTTGTTGGCTCATCGAGAAGTATGAAGGGGCGATCAGAAAGGAAGCTTCTTGCAATTCCGATTCTTTGCCTTTGTCCTCCAGATAGATTATCACCAAGCTCTGAAACTTTAGCATCATAGCCTCCGGGAAGACTCATAATGAACTCATGAATCGAAGCTTTTTTCGCGGCCTCGATTACTTCCTCTCTCGAAGCATTTAAATTTCCAATCCTTATATTATTTTCAATAGTATCTCTGAAAAGCCAGGTCTCTTGTGTCACGTCCCCTTGCCAGCTTCGTAGCTGTTTTGTTCTTATATCTCTTACATCTTCTCCTGACACTTTCACTTTTCCAGAATCTGCATCCCAAAACCTCATAAGAAGCTTGAGAATAGTTGATTTTCCGCTTCCGCTCTCACCGAAAATTCCATAAATCTTCCCAGTCTCAAAGGCCATAGACATATCGTCTAAAACCTTTTTATTATCATAAGAAAAATTAACATTCTCAAGAGCTGCGCCATCAAAGGAAATCCCCTCTGAATCTCCTGGAATTTCTGCTACTACAGGCTCCTCTTCCAGTAGACTGAGCACCCTCTCTCCAGATGCAAGGGTCTGATTCAGGTTGTTTGAGAGATTTGATAATGCAGTCACTGGACCAAAGGAAGACATAGTTGTAACTGTACATATAACAGCCTCTTCAAATCCAACAGATCCATTCATATACATAATGGCTTCTGCTACAAGCACAGAGGCTGATGTAAGAATTATTGTAAGACCTGTTACAGCCTTTTGATGCGCCTCATATTCTGAGAGCAGCATCTTTGATGGTTCTAGATTATGCGACTTCTCTAGCAACTCACTTTTTCGTTTCTCGCCGTGAGAATACTGCATCGTTTCCTCTATTCCTCGTATAGAATCGAGGACAAAGCTATTCAGATTGCCTATTTCCGCTCTATATTCCACGCCAACTGCATTTCCTCGTTTTCCATTCGCAAGAGGTATGAGTATGCCAACAAAGATATATCCTAAAAGGAGCAAAGATGCTGCTAGCATGCTGTAGCTTCCGACAAACCAGAGTACTGCCGCCGAAGTGATAACTGCTATTGCTATAGGGGAAACTGTATGCGCATAGAACACCTCTAGAAGCTCTATGTCTGATGTGATTACTGATATAAGGTTTCCCTTGTCTTTCCCATCTAGCTTTGCCGGTGCAAGTCTTCTCATGGCGGCAAATACCTTGTGTCTAATCATCGCCAAAATTCTAAAGGCAATATAGTGATTTGAATACTGCTCCACGTAGTGAAAAATTCCTCTAAAAACAGCCGCTGCAATCAAAAGTCCAAACAAAGCAGATGATTTTTCTATTACAGCCATGGCTCCTGCCGCCGTGACAAATACAGCACACAGATTTCCGAGGCTTCCGATAATTACAGCAACAATCATCACCGGAACAAGGGGCTTTATCAGGCCAATCAAAGCAAGCATCACCTTTGCTCCGCTTCTTCTTTTATTTTTCTCCATCTTCACTCACCTCTCCGCAGTAGTCTTCGTATTTTTTCTGCGCATCAAAGCTTTCCCTGTACTCATAGCATGAGTTCATAAGCTCATCATGTTTTCCAAATCCTTCGATGCGTCCGTTTTTCATATAATATATGCATTCTGAATCGATACAGTTTTTCAGCCTGTGCGAAATCAAAAATACAAGCTTATCCTCTGCAAGTTTTCGAATTACAGACATGATTATTTCCTCGCTTTCGGCATCGATGCTTGATGTCGCCTCATCGAAAATATATACCTTGCAGTCTCTTAAAAGTCCCCTTGCAAGAATAAGTCTCTGGCACTGTCCTCCAGAAAAGTTGCTTCCCTTCTCCAAAAGCTCTGTATCAAGTCCGTTTTTTTCCTTCAATGTATCCCAAAGATTTACCTTTTGGAGAGTTTCTATCATTTCATCATCTGTTGCATCTGGCTTTGCAATTGCAAGATTATATCTCACCGTTCCCTTGAAAATATAGCTATAGTGCTTTACAAGCATCACGTTTTTCATAAGAGATTTTTCTTTTATTTCCGAAAGCTCCGCATCACCAAAACGGATGCTGCCCTCATATCCTGTATTTCTTTTGGAAAGTATTCCCGCAAGAGTACTTTTTCCACATCCAGATTTTCCTACAAATGAATACAGCCCACATGCCTTTGTATCTATATTGATGTTTTCTAAGACTTTTTCGCCCTCGCCATAGGAAAATTCCATATTGCTTATATGCAATCCTTGCTTTAGGCTCGGTATATTGTCAAGCTCAGTTCCCAGGCCTTCACTTTGTTCGGCGCTAGGAAAACCTGCTCTCTTGAGACCCGGGCCTTCGCTTTGTTCGGCGCTAGGAAATTTAAGTTCGCCGTCCTCGCTTTCCTCCATGTTTAGCAGAGCAAACATTTTGTCGCTTGCCGCCATTCCATTCATCGCAATATGAAAGAAGGATCCGAGCAGCCTCAGCGGTATAAAAAATTCGCTCGCAAGAAGCACTATCATCAAAGCTCCGGCAATCCCAAGTTCTCCAGAAATATATGCTACTGCCCCAGTTATAATTCCCGCTGCCGCACCTCCATAGGCGATAATATCCATAACACTTGTGGAATTAAGCTGCATCATCAAAACCTTCATCGTTACTTTTCTAAAGTTTTCTGACTCTGCATCCATTTTTTCTGCCGCTTTTTCATCAGCCGAATAGATTTTGAGAGTCGTAAGGCCTTGTAGGTTTTCCAAAAAACTGTCTCCGAGCTTTCCGTACGCACCCCAGTATTTGCCAAGCAACTTCTTTGCTATTTTCTGAACAAAAACAATCGAAGCCGGTATAAGTGGAACGCATAAAAGAAGAACTGCCGCCGCCTTTAAGGAAACAAAGCTAAGTACAGCAAACAGCGTAAGCGGAGCAATACAGCTATAAAAAAGCTGAGGAACGTATCGCCCAAAATAAATCTCAAGCTGCTCTACCCCCTCTGAGGAAAGCTGCATAAGTTCCGAAGTTGAAAGCTTCTCCCTATAGGAAACACCCTCTTTCAGAAGCTTGGAATATATCAAAGCCCTTATAGTTCCTTTGATGTTAACACTTGCTTCATACGACTCCTCTTCGGCTTTTTTCTCGCAAAAGAATCTCACTGCTGCAAATGCGATAATTATTCCGATGCAAAGG
This sequence comes from uncultured Clostridia bacterium, assembly GCA_963558075.1. Taxonomy (GTDB): domain Bacteria; phylum Bacillota; class Clostridia; order Peptostreptococcales; family Anaerovoracaceae; genus CALHKP01. The sequence goes on from CAUWFN010000035.1 coordinate 3,568, forward strand.
CCAATCCATGTCATTTTCGCAAGACCTAATTCGAGCATATAAAATATACTGCAAATTGATCCTACTGTTATAATCTGCCCTACTAGCGAAATCATTTTCCACATAACACATTTTCCGATATGCGCTTTTGATTCCGGCGCAAGGCTCATAAGTCTTCTATCAATCATAACTAGCACTCCCCCCTTGGGCCATCAGCGGTTTTGATTCTAAATACAAAGTAAATAACATGAAACACCCATACGGCTACAAGACAGATTCGCCCTACCGCACTCTCATTCATAGCTGCAAATCCAATGGCCATAACAGCTGTAACCGATACCATTACAGTAATTTTGCTTTTTCGAGTCAAAGTCTTTTCCTGAACAAAGCCTTCCAGGTGGCGTTTATAAAGCTTAGAATTCACGAATTTATCGTGAAGAGTCACAGAACTTCTAGCAAGGAAGAACACCGCCGCCATGTAAAGCGGCACTGTAGGTAGAATCGGAAGAAATATTCCAATGCTTCCAAGAACAAAACATATGCACCCGAGTGCAGCAAATAAAAGTCTCATAATTACCTCTCTTTAAATAAAATTTCAATAGTTGTGTTCGCATTGTAGCAATGCAGCGTTGTGGCAATGTAGCAATGTAGCAATGTAGCGTTATTGTGTTAGCCTTGCTATTTTTCTCAGCAGCGTTAGCTTTGATACTCACTTGCGCTAACTAACACACTTGGCTAACTGACATACGCGGTTGATTTACACACTTGGCTAACTTTGATAATCACGTCCATGGTGATTTTTGGCGTTAGTTATAACTAACCATTCTGCATTTTTTTACCGACCACTTGGTCGGCTTGCTATGTGAGTAGCGGTTTGAGTTAGCCACTTGTGTCCGTTGCTGGAATTCTCCGCTAGTGTTAGCTGCTGAAGTCAACTGCCAAAATTAGCTACCCCTAACTCAATTACATTGGTTAGTATACACTAACCCTATTATATTGTCAACCCTTTAACAATTATTTTTAAAACTTGACATGATAATAATAACGAACTAACCTATTTATAATATAATTTAAATGACGGGAGGATGTTCTATGAAATACGAAATTCGAAAGTCTTCTGACTACATGCAGTACAAAACACTCTTCGAAGCAGCTGGCCTTGAATTTAATACAGATGAAACTGGTACCAAACCGGAAGGCTTTGTTACAAGCTTCTATTGCACTGATGAATTCGGACAGATTATTGGTGCATCTGCAATCGCATGCAAAAAAAGCCTCTATGTAATCAATGATATTGCTGTGACGGAAAATCTTCGAAACCAGAAAATCGGAGAGGCACTTCTGAAGCGCTCTATGGACTATATCATAAATCAAGGAGCCGATTCCATATACATAACTGCAAGAGCGCCAGGCTTCTTCAAAAAATATGGCTTTTTTAACCTCAAGCCATCTGATGTACCTGATATTTTCGGTTGCCTAAGCTGCGCGCAGTACGGCAAAACATGCTCGCCCGTATTTATGAAAAAAGACCTCCGCAGGTCTCAGGCAATTTAATTTATCAAAAGCAAGATTAAAGAATTTTCGAAGGGCAATGGATGCATAAATCGAAAATTTGTCAAATCTGCTTCCGGTTTTTGAAGGGCAATGGATGCAGATTCTAGAAAATCCCTATATATGCTTCAAATGAGCACGGTAAAAACGTATGCATATTTTAGCTTTCGTGAAAAAATGCATACTTTTTCATCTATAGGAGTGGATGCATAAATTGAGTTTGCCCAATTTATGCTTCAATTTAGATCAAAAAAAGGGATGCAGTTTTGCAATAAAATGAAAAACTGCTTGCATTTCAGATTTACTATGGACCCCAAAGTGTGGACACAAGGCAGATAACTTTTTCATACTATTCAAAATGTGGCATCCTAGAATGTGGACACAGGTCTATCTCAATTAGAATCAGTGATTTACAGCATAGTTTTTGAATTCTCAAATCATGCTGTAAATTTCCAATCAAAAAACAGCACGTATCGTGTTTTTCTAAAACATGCTGTAATAAGTCGAGGCCATTTACAGCAGATATCTCGGTTTACGGATTTGTGCTGTATCTAGCCGGCGAAAAGTACAGCACAGATGCAAGGTTCACAATTCCTGCTGCATGCAGCCGGCCAAAAGTACAGCACAGATTCAAGGTTTTTGTATTTGTGCTGTAAAAAAAACAGACTTGCGATTTTTGCAGTCTGTTTTTTCTCCTATTATTAATCCTTATTGATGCTTAAGAACTTTTCGTTTTGTGCATATGATGAAACTAAACTTCTTATACCTGGTAACAGATACCCTTTTTTATCTTATGTATGAGTTTTCGCATGTATTGCGCCGAAGTACTTTGTTCACCTTGTCTCTGGCGGCCGAGCTACCTTCTCACAGAAGTCCCGTTCACCTAGCTACGTTTCTTCGTTGTACATATCTAGGATATTTCGCATATAGCTTATGTAACTTTCTTTTACGGACTTTGGCCATGTAATTTCGATTTTGTTACCTAGAGAAAATACCCAGCTTAGGAATTTGGGACTTGCTGCTACTGTAACGCTGACCTGAAAATGTTCTTCGTCTAGAGGCACCACCATAACATTCTTGGAAAATCTATCAATTATAACTCCTATGATGGAGTTATGACATTTGAGATTTACCTTTTGATCTGCTCCGCTGAACATATCAAAGGTTTTGCTGCAGTAGGCCACAGGGCTGAAATCATCAAAAGATTCCCTGCCCTCTCTTGGCTTTTCTGAAACAGATACATTTTTCATCTTGTCTACTCTGAAATGTTTGATCATATCCGCTTTGTTGTCGTATGCAATTAGATAATAGTTTTCGCTATCCCAGGTCATAAGCCAAGGGCTTACATCATATAACTCTCCGTTTTTCTTTGGTACGAGCTTCATCTCTAGGGTCCACTCCGTATACTGGAAGGTTATGGACCTATTTTGAAGTATTGCACTGTGTATCTCGTCAACTGCGGAATATATGCTCTCGTTTTCTGTCTTTGCCCTGTCATATATAAACACATCTCTGTTGAGCATCTTTGCTTTATCAGGGCTTGTCAGCCTTTCGATTTTGCTTATGAGCTGTTTTGATTTTTCACAGGTTATAAACTTTGACGATTGAACTGCATCAACGAGAAGCTTGAGCTCCGCAAGCTCAAAATCTCTGCTATTGAGATAATAGCTAAACGAGTCTCTAGTTCCCGTTGTTTTTATATCAAGGCCAAACTCCTTGAGAGTTTCTATGTCACTGTAAATGCTCTTTCTTTCGGCAGTAATCTCATACTCATCTTCGAGTATTTCCTGAAGTCTCTGACGTGTAACAGGATTGTTTTCATCGCTTTCCTGTACGAGGATTTTCATTACTATTAGAGTTCTGAGTTTTTTTGATGATACAGCCATAATTCTTTCTCCGCTTGTTTTACTGAAAATCTTACGCCTAGCGCCCTAGCTATTTTCTAGGAAACTCGATTTTTCTCTTTTCTTTGTCCTTTGCCTGTCTGTAAAGGATGAATTTGTTTCCGATAGCCTGAACAAATTCGGCATTCATCTTTTCGGCAAGCTCATTTGCAATGTCCTTTGGGTTAAGCTCGCAACCTTCCTGAAGCTTTACCTTTATAAGTTCTCTTGTCTCAAAGCCTGTTTCCAGTTCTTTGATTACATTATCTGTAAGTCCCTGTTTTCCCATAAAAACCGTCGGCTTAATCTGCTGGGCAAGGCCTTTTAAATAACTTCTCTGTTTACTTGTAATCATAAATTTATTTTTCTCCTTCTATCTTTCTTTACTCTCTTATATTATCGCCTACAAAGCCCTAATAATCAAGAAAAAATCCAAAGGCAAAATTGTCTCCATCAAAAAAACTGCTCGCATAAACAGACAGTCTTTCTTTTCTGTTTATTCGGCAGCTTTTTTGAGTTTTCAAGTGTATTTTGTACCTGTAAACAATATATAAATAAAGAAACCGGCTATTTCTTCTTTGATCTTGGGCTTTCACTCCACAGTCTGTCTGCTGTAGGTTTCCAGTTTTCAGCATATTTTGTGCATTTGCCGCATAGATGCTCTACTGTTTCAGGTGAAGTCAAATCTGTTGAGTGTGCGCCTGTTCTCTTAACCATTTCTTCTATGCACTGTGGGTTTTCCAGCATTGGGCATGGACGAAGATGGTTTTCGTTAAACGGCTGATTTTTGTGATATTCCATAAATATCGGTGATCTCAGCGCATCTAAAAGTGATACTTCTCTGATATTTGCATTTGAATAATGAATGAATACGCATGGATCAACATCTCCGTTTGCATTGATATGAAGATATCTTCTGCCACCTGCGATACATCCTCCTACATATTCACCATCGTTTTGGAAGTCCATTGCAAAGATTGGTTTTTCCTGTCTAAATCTTCTAATCTGGTGATACATGAACTCTCTCTGCTGAGGTGTGCACAGAAGCTCAGGAACTGCATCATTTCCAACTGGCATGTAGTGGAAATACCATACAAATCTTGCACCTTTGTTTATCATTTCGTCGATAAACTCATCTGAACTTATTGATGAAAGGTTCTGGCTTGTGTAGCAACATGAAATTCCAAATGGAAGATGTCTTTCCTTTAGAATATCCATAGCCTTCATTACTTTTTCGTAAGTGCCTTTTCCTCTTCTTGCATCTGTTGCCTCATCAAAGCCTTCAACACTGATTGCAGGAATAAAGTTCTTTACTCTCAGCATATCATCTGCAAATTTTTCGTCTATAAGTGTAGCATTTGTAAATGAAAGGAATTCGCAGTCATTGTGTTTTTCGCAAATTTTGATAAGATCATCTTTTCTTACAAGAGGTTCTCCTCCTGTGTATATATACATATAAATTCCAAGTTCTTTACCCTGAGTAATGATTGAATCAATTTCATCAAAAGTCAGGTTAAGCTTATTTCCATATTCAGCAGCCCAGCAACCTGTACATTTCAGATTGCATGCTGAAGTTGGGTCAAGCAGTATAGCCCATGGAATATTGCAGTCATATTTTTCTCTTAGCTCTGCCTGCTTAGGCCATCCTAAAATATTCGCATTTAAAAAGAAATTCTCAAACGTTTTTTTGATTACGCCTGAGTCTGTGTCATGCAGAATATTCATTGCAAGCTTGTACATGTTGTTATCAGGGTCTTCTGCCACCTTTCTAACGGCCGCTCTTTGTGTTGGAAAGCTGTCAGGACCATCCCCTGCAAGTCTATCCACCCAGTCTAATATTTTCAGAAGATTATCTTCCGGATTTTTTTCGATATAACCGAATACCGTTTTAAGTGTTACCGCCTTGATTGTGTTTGTAAGTCCCATTTAAATACCTCCTCTTGTCTCTCGTCCCTATGCCTCAATTATAGGCAAGGGGCAAAAAAAACAAATACCCAAAAGCTCGAAACTGTGTTAGATTTACACATTTTTCGACTTTTGGGCAAATATATTGTGCTTATTTATCCTGTTTTTCGGCTAATGCAGCCTGAGAGAACATGGTCTGCATGCTTCCTGTAAAGAACTTGTCTATCTTGCTTACAAGGTAATCTGGCTCTGTTTTCATGTCATCACTGACCCAGTGCATGAGAAGTCCTGTAATCCCATAGCAGTAGACAGTCTTTATGAATTCTCTGTCATCCTCCTCAAGACACTCATAGCCTTCTTCCTTTCTCACTATAGTATCTACAACAGGCATAATCATCCTGCAAATGTAGTCCTCGAGGGCTACATATCTTACAGAATTAAAAGTATTCATTACAAGTTCTCTGTTGCTTTTGCAATAGCTGAAAACGTTAAACAACCCCTGATGCCATGTGTCTATAGTCGTGTTTCCTGCTACAATACGTGCAAAATCATCAAAAAGAGTCCATTCCAAAAGATCATATATATCCTGGAAGTGGTAATAAAATGTTTTTCGGCTTACGCCGGCATTATCAGTAATCATCTGAATTGTGATACTGTCGATGGTGCTTTTCTTTAGAAGTTCTTTCAGTGATATCGCAAGCATTCTTTTTGTGGCAGACATGCTCTTATCCCCCTTTTGCAAAGCCTATTTAAATATGTGTAGTCCAAGCTTCATCGAAAGATACTCAAGCATTGCATTTCCTGCTATGCAGTTTCCCTTTTCGTCGAGAGAAGGACCATAAATTCCTATTCCCATACTCTGATCTACAACAGAAAGAAGTCCTCCGCCGACTCCACTCTTTGTTGGTATTCCAACCTGTACAGCAAATTCACCTGATGCATCATACATACCACATGTAAGCATAATAGTCTTGACAACCTGAACAACGGACTGGGTAATCATGCGCTTGCCGTTCATATAGTTAGTTCCGCCGTTTGCAAGCACAAGTCCGAGGTTCGCAAGGCTTTCTGCTGTTACTGTCATTGAACACATCTTCGTGTAAAGTTCAAGGGTTTTTTCTACGTCGCTTTCGATTATTCCCTTGCTTTCTAGAAGATATGCTATAGCCCTGTTTCTAGAGCAAGTCTGCATTTCTGAACGAAATACAGCCTCATCCATCTCTATATCTGGATCCATACAAAACCTTCTTGTGGCAGAAAGGATTTCTTCAAACGAAAGCTTAGGAAGAAGCATACTTGCAACAGTTATTGCTCCTGAGTTTATCATCGGATTAAAAGGTCTGTTGCTGTTAAGATCAAGCTCTACTAGAGAGTTAAATGCTTCACCTGAAGGCTCCATTCCAACCTTATCAAAAACTTCTTTGATTGGACAAAATTCTAGAGCAAGTATCATAGATATTACCTTAGATATACTCTGAATTGTAAAACGATCCTTGGTATCACCTACGCTGTAACGCTTTCCATCTGCTGTGAGAATGCAAAGTCCTAGCTTATTTTTGTCAGCTTTTCCTAGCTCAGGAATGTATGTTGCGACATTTCCCTTAGGAATTGCTTTTCTTCCTTTTTCCATTGCGATGCAAAGGATATCAGGCATTGTCTTGTTATTTCTCTTCCAGGTTCTAAGCTTTGTTCTGAAAGTCTTGTATGGAGCTACTGTATTTACATGAATCCACTTCCACACTGGCCAATCCTGATTTGGTGAATCAGCCCACTTTCTCTGTCCTATTTTGAAAAGCTCATCCTCTGACATATTCTCTACCATTTCGAGAATATTCATTAGTGCACCCCTGAAAAGCGTACAAAGCTCGTCAAGTGAATAACTTTCGTATTTCACATAAAAGCTCTGGTATAGTCCCTTAAGATTTTTCCACGAGTATTCCCGCGTTGGAGTAATAACCTCAAATCCCTCACTTTCCTTATGCTCCCAGCTTAGAATAAGATTCATCCAGCCAAGCTCATAAGCCATCATCTGATATGGAGTTCTTTCGACCTCCTCAACGATTTTATTCTTCTCATCGTCGCTTATATCAGCAAACTCCTGAACAAACAGATTTCCCCGTTTTTCGATTTCTAGGGAAAATGCACGTTTGCTCTTATATTCAATCATTAATAACACCACCCTTTTGTCTGCCTATATTTGCTAATAATTATCCTAATATATATTGTACCATCAAACTATTCAGTTTTGTCAGTTTTTTTCTCCATAGGAATATTACTTACAATAATTGCTACAAACATCAGGATGCATCCAAGAATCATTCTGCCTTCAAACACTTCGTTTGCAAATACAACAGCAAAGAAAGTTCCAAACACTGTCTCTGTAGACATAAGTATCGCTACATGAGTAGGAGGCGCCATTCCCTGGCACACGTTCTGAAGTATAAATGCAAGTACTGTGTTAAGCGCTACAAGCTGAAACATTCCAAGCATGCCACCTGTACCTAGATCGCTCAGGGAAGCCCCTTCTCCCCATATAAGAGCTGCACCGATAGAACATATAGCGCATACGAAGATCTGAACAAATGCAAATGCTATAGGATTCATCTCCTTCATGAAGCGTCCTATTAGGATTACCTCAAAGGAGAAGAGTATTGCAAATATAAATGTCAGTCCATCTCCAAAACCTATTGTAAGCTCATCTGTAAGCGTCAGAAGGCCTATACCGATAAAGGCTATAACTGCCGCAATTGCAATATTCTTTTTTATTTTGTCTCTGAATATAACCCATGAAATAAGAGGCACAAACACTGTGTACATGCAGATTATAAAAGTCTGCTTGCCTGGTGTTGTATACTGAAGTCCTATTGTCTGCAGCATGTTTCCTGCAAACATCATAAACCCAATAAGCGATGCCGCCTTCACAGTTTTCCAGTTGATTTCCTTTAGATGTGGAATTGCAAAGAAAAACATGAGAATCACAGCCAGTCCGTATCTGTAAGCCATAAGATCAAAAGGTCCCATGTCCTCTAGAACGAATTTTGCAGCTACAAATCCCATGCCCCAGCACATTGCCACAACTAGTATTCCAAATTCTGCCGCTATTACTTTTTTGTCTTTTGTCATATGTCACCTTCCTTGTAAAATTGTTTTAATCACTGCACGTCTTTCGCACAGTAAAGTATTTATGAAAAAAAGAACCAAGTTTCTAAAACCTGATTCTTTTTAAAATCTTATTTATTTACTGCATCCTTAAGAGCTTTTCCTGCTTTGAATACAGGAGCTTTTGAAGCCGGGATGTCGATGATTTCTTCTGGCTTTCTTGGGTTTCTACCCTGTCTTGCTGCTCTTTCTCTTACTTCGAAGTTTCCGAATCCGATAAGCTGAACCTTATCACCTGCAACTAGTGCTTCTTCAATTGTATTTAGAAGTGCGTTAACTGTTACTTCTGCTTCCTTCTTAGTGATTTCTGCTTTTGCAGCAACTGCTGTAATTAATTCTGCTTTATTCATATTATTTACCTCCAAAATGTCGTATAGTTAATTATATCAATCTATCGCATAATTACAAGGGTTATTTATTCTATTTTGAAAAAAACTTTCAATTTTTGTTAGAATAGCAACATTTTCCGCCTTTGCGACAGATCAGGTGTTAATCAAGCAATAGTTATTATACCACAACCTTTGTGAAAATGTTACCAAAACGGCTAAATTTCCTGTTTTTTTCTATTGTATACTCAGTATTCACATAATCACCATAAAAAGGCATCTAATGCAAATGCATCGATGCCTTTATAATCAGACTTCACAGTCTTCTTCGAAAATTCTCAGCATATATATACTACTGTGAATCGAAGATTTCCTCGTCTTTTAATCTCTTTTCTCTTATTGCCTCTTCCAGCATCATGTCTTTGACCTTCATCAGACGAGTCTGGTTTCCTCTTTCGTTTTCATCCAGCTTCATTGTTATATATCTGATAGTCATTTCAAGACGCGGAATCATTACATATTCAAGAGCATTTACTCTTCTTCTCGTTTTCTCAAGCTCTGCGGCTATAAGAGTTGTCTCCTTTTCCTCTGCAGCAAGCTCAAGAAGTTTAGGCATAAGTGCAGATAATGTTCCGATTGCATTATCTAGTTCACCTGATGTTCTTGCAAAACCGTATGGAAATACGTCTGCAAGATTTTCTGCAGTAGTTTTGAATGAAAACTCAGGAACGTCTACACTCATTATATTTTTTTTGCCTACTTCAAGCTCTATACTCTGCTTAGGGTACATGAGAGACTCTTCCATAACCTCCTGGCTCATTATAGCGCTGGCTACGAGAAAGTTTCTGTAAACATCAGCAAGTCCCTCTTCTACTTCCTGTCTGAGTCTTCCGTTTTCACGGGCTGTCTCAAGGAAGTTTTTCATCAGCTCGTCACGCTTGTCTTTCATGAGCTTATGGCCACGAACCGCAGTACGAAGTCTCTTTTTCAGTGAAGTCAGCATCATCCTGGTTGGATTTACATTCATCCTTTCCATATATCTCGCCTGCCTTTACTTCATGTATTTTTCGATGTACTCGTCTTTTATTCTCTTTAGCTCGCTCTTTGGAAGAAGCTTCAGAAGCTCCCATCCCAGATCAAGTGTTTCTTCTATGCTTCTATCAGTCTGGTATCCTTGTGATACATACTGTCTTTCGAATTCCTGACTGAATTTCGCATACATAAGGTCAACCTCTGTAAGTGCAGCTTCGCCTAAGATAGTCATAAGTTCAAGACTTTCTTTTCCCTTTGCATAAGCTGCAAACAGCTGGTTCATTGTATCTGAATGATCTTCTCTAGTTTTGCCTGTTCCTATACCCTTATCCTTAAGTCTTGATAGAGAAGGAAGAACGTCAATAGGCGGCTGAGCGCCTTTTCTGTACAGTTCCCTCGAAAGAATAATCTGTCCTTCTGTGATATATCCTGTAAGGTCAGGAATAGGATGTGTCTTATCATCTTCTGGCATTGTCAGAATTGGAATCATTGTGATTGATCCTGGAACACCTCTTTTACGTCCTGCTCTTTCATACATAGTAGCAAGGTCAGTGTACATATATCCAGGATATCCTCTTCTGCCCGGAACTTCTTTTCTTGCAGCGGAAACCTCACGGCATGCCTCTGCATAGTTTGTGATATCTGTCATTATTACAAGAACGTGCATACCCATGTCAAATGCTAGATACTCAGCTGCTGTAAGAGCCATTCTTGGTGTTGCAATACGCTCAACAGCAGGGTCATTTGCAAGGTTCATGAACATTACTGTTCTGTCAATTGCACCTGTTTTTCTGAAGTCAGATGCAAAAAATTCAGCTTCTTCGTATGTGATACCTATTGCCGCAAATACTACAGCAAAGTTTGATTCTCCTCCGATTACTTTAGCCTGACGAGCAATCTGTGCAGCAAGCTCTGCGTGAGGAAGACCTGATCCTGAGAAAATAGGAAGCTTCTGTCCTCTTACAAGAGTGTTAAGTCCGTCGATTGCAGAAACTCCTGTCTGAATAAATTCAGCAGGATAGTCTCTTGCGGCAGGGTTCATAGGAAGTCCATTTATATCAAGCTTCTTTTCTGGGATGATTTCCGGACCTCCATCCTTTGGTCGTCCCATACCATCAAAAACTCTTCCGAGAATTTCTGGTGAAACTGCTAGCTGAGTTCCTTTTCCTGTGAATTTTACAGTGCTTTCCTTTAGGTTAATTCCGGCAGCACTATCAAAAAGCTGAACTAAAACATCGCTTCCGTTGATTTCGAGAACCTTGCATAGTCTCTTCTCACCTGTAGGAAGGCTTATTTCACCAAGCTCATCATATGTTGCTCCTTCAACATCCTTTACCAGCATCAGAGGTCCTGCAACTTCTGATATAGTCTTATATTCCTTAATCATTGTCCTCATCCTCCCCGCTGATCAGTTCACTAAGCTCATCCTTCAGCTCTTTTTTTATCTCATCGAAGGATTCGTCTATCTTTTCTTCTTCTATGTATTTGAATCTGCCGATTTTTTCTCTTACAGCCATAGTTGAAACTTTGTTCAGAGGTGCTCCTTTTGCAACTGCATCCTTTGATAGTTCATAAAATGACATAATCAGCTTAAGAAGCAGATACTGCTTTCTCATGGATGAATATGTATCTATTTCGTGGAATGCGTTCTGATGCAGGTAGTCTTCTCTGATTGACTTGCAGGCCTCAAGCTTCATTCTATCTTCTGAAGATAGAGCATCCACACCTACAAGCTGAACGATTTCCTTAAGCTCTGATTCCTCCTGTAAAAGTTTAAGAGCCTCTGCTCTTAGTACAGGGAATTCTTTACTTACGTTCTTTTCGTACCAATCTATCAGTCTATCTACATATAGAGAGTAGCTCTGCAGCCAGTCGATTGCAGGGAAGTGTCTTTCGTATGCAAGGGATGAGCTTAGGCACCAGAAAACCTTTACGATTCTCAGTGTCGCCTGTGAAACCGGCTCTGATGTGTCTCCGCCTGGAGGGGATACAGCTCCGATTGCAGAAAGGGCTCCGATTCTTTTGTCTTTACCTAAAGATACAACACGGCCTGCACGTTCGTAGAACTGAGCAAGTCTTGAACCTAGATAAGCAGGATATCCTTCTTCACCTGGCATTTCCTCAAGTCTACCGGAAATTTCTCTTAGAGCCTCTGCCCATCTTGATGTTGAGTCAGCCATAAGAGCTACTGAATATCCCATATCTCTGAAGTATTCTGCAATTGTAATACCTGTATAGATAGATGCTTCTCTGGCAGCTACAGGCATATCAGATGTATTTGCAATAAGAACAGTTCTCTTCATCAAAGACTCTCCTGAATGAGGGTCCTTAAGTTCAGGGAATTCCATAAGTACATCTGTCATTTCATTTCCACGTTCTCCGCAGCCTATATACACAACAACGTCAGCATCTGCCCATTTTGCTAGCTGATGCTGCACTACAGTTTTTCCTGATCCGAAAGGACCCGGAACAGCTGCAACTCCACCCTTTGCAATAGGGAACATTGTGTCAATAACACGCTGTCCTGTGATCAGAGGCATTTCTGGTACGAGCTTTTCTCTATACGGTCTTCCTCTTCTTACAGGCCATTTTTGCATCATCTGAAGTTTTTTTACTTCACCATCAGCTGTTCTAACGCGGCATACAGTCTCTTCAACTGTAAATTCGCCGCTTTCAATACTTTCGACAGTTCCGCTGATTCCGTAAGGAACCATGATTTTCTGCTGAATTACAACAGTTTCCTGAACTGTACCGATGATGTCTCCTGCCTCAACTTCATCGCCTACTGAAACAACTGGAACAAACTCCCATTTCTTCTCTCTGTTAAGTGCAGGAACTTTGATTCCTCTTGTGATATTACTTCCGGCAACCTCCACCATAGCCTCAAGTGGTCGCTGAATTCCATCGTACATTGTCTCGATAAGTCCAGGTCCAAGTTCTACAGAAAGCTGTGCGCCTGTAGTTACAACAGGTGCTCCAGGTCCTATACCTGCAGTGTCCTCGTATACCTGTATAGAGGCTTTGTCGCCTCTCATTTCTATGATTTCCCCTATCAGTCCCAGATCTCCAACGCGAACCACGTCGAACATATCAGCATCTTCCATGCCGGATGCTACAACGAGCGGTCCTGCTACTTTAACGATCTTTCCGCTGCTCATTAGTTCTCACCTCCAAAAAGTATGTCTGCGCCAACCGCACGTTCAACAGCTTTTCTGACATTTTCCATGCCACTTTCGCTTTTGCCGTCGATTCCTGGAATAGGTATAATCGCAGGAATCATCATATCCTTGTAACGGTCGATTTCCTCGCTAGCTTCCTTTGCTAGCTTTTCCGTTATATATATGATGGCGTAATCATCCTTTACCATCTTTCTGAGAGTTTTCTTTGTTTCACTTCCATTGCTACATGGAAATGCATCGATTCCCATAGCGTGAAAGCCTACAACAGACTCTCTATCTCCTATAACTCCGATTTTATACATAATATGGTTCCCTCAGCCTTTCTTCGATTTGCTCTGCAGGAATATCAAACAGCTTGCCCTTCAGAATAATTCTAAGGTTGTCAATCTCAAGCTCCTTACCGTACCAGAAGCCTGCGATTGCAGTCAGACCGAACAGATCAAACTTCGCTCTTTTGTTGATTTCCATGAGCTTATCGTCTCTCATTTTTTCGAACAAAGCAAAGTCTCCCGTCTTTGCAAGCTTTGATGCACCCTCTGAAAGAATTCTGTCATATCCAAACGGAGCAAACTTCTCTGCAGCCTGCTCGTAAGGCTCCTCGTAACAGGAAATATAAAGATTCTGAGCAACGTAACCGCCTTCTATAAAAATCTTTTTGAAAAATTCCCAAGGTTTACCAAGCTGTCTGAGTCTGACAAACGAACTCAGATTAATTGTATCTATCTTTGTCTTAACCATGCTAATCAAGAAGTCTTCTTTTGTGGCCTCTGCAGCCTCAAGCATATCTCTGTAGCATGCTCTGTCTAATACTATATCTATATCTCTGGGATCCTTTCCCCTGCTGAACAGATCCTCAGCCTCTATGATGCCTTTTTTCATGTGGCGTGACATGAACATATAGTTTCTGTCTCTTATCATGGCCACTAGCTTTCTTCTGTCAATTTCCCCTGTTGACATGAGCCTGTGGTCATCCGGAGTCACTCCAAGAAATTCCGCCTTCAGGCATACTTTGACGTTATGATAGTCAAATGGATATAGGCAAAGTGCAAGCTCACTGTGGTCAGGAACTGTATTGTATATCAGCTTGAACAGCTTGTTCTGCTCTCTTCTGATAAACGCTTCAACATCTCCTTCCTTCAGCTCATCAGCACGTCCGTATCCGTATTCTCTGAGGATTGATTCTGCCGCATCAAGGTCTTTGCACATTATTACACGCATAAGATCTTTCTTTGTCATAAGTTTTTTGGAAAAGCTCCCTATGAATGCATCTGCAAAGATATATTCATATGTTTTTCTCTTTGCCATTTTGTTTCTCCTTATTTGAACAGCTCTGCGGCAATTTCAGCCGACAGTTCTTCTCTGGCTTCTTCTGCATACCCCTCAAGAGAACCATTTACATATACTTTCCCTGATTTTATCAGAAGTCCGCCTTCGATTTTCTTTGTTTCCTCCGAAATAGTAAACTCACATTCCGAAAGCTTATCTTTTAGAGCTACCGCAAGATCTTCTGCGATTTCTCTTCGGTCGCGCTCATTGAGAATGATTTCGCCGCTCTTTGCACCAGAGCCACGAACTATTTCTGTCAGAAATTCTATATAACCTTCTCGGTCTTCGATAACAGCTTTTTTTGCATTATCAAAGCATTCATCGATAATATCCTGCTTTTCCTTTAGAATAAGCTTTCTGCTATCGATGTCTGCAACAGATTTTCTGCGCTGAGCCATCTGTTCTTCTTCTAAGGCACCTTTTTTCTTTGCATCGGCAACAAGTTTTTCTCCATCTGCTTTTGCTTTTTCTATGATTTCAAGGGCCTTGTCTTCTGCAGCCTTTTTTACGGCATCCGCTTCAGCTGCCGCGTCATTTATAATCTTATCAGTTATCTTTTCTATACTCATAGTGCATACACACCCCTTTTCGATCTAAATCTTAAAGACCGAGTTTGAACAGCATCAGAAGTGATACAAGCAGTGCGAAAATTGCATATGTTTCTACCATTGCTGCATAGATTATTCCCTTCGTCATCTGATCTGGTCTCTTTCCTAGAAGCATAATTCCTGCTGCCGCAGCTTTACCCTGTGCAATACCTGACCAAATACCTACGAATGCGATTGGAAGTGATGTTGCAAATACATATAATCCCTGTGACATTGTAAGGTCAATCATGCCTCCGCCAAGTACACCAGTCTTAATAAGAATCAGGAATGCAACGATCAGACCATAGATACCCTGTGTTCCAGGAAGAGCCTGTAAAATAAGAGTTTTACCGAATTTCTTAGGGTCTTCAGCAAGCACCCCTGCTGCTGCCTGTCCTGCTACTCCAACACCGATTGCGCTTCCTATACCTGCAAGTGATGCAACTGCTGCTCCTATAAGAGCCATAACATTTCCCGTAATCATTTTTTACCTCCATTTGAATCGTCAGTAATTCTAACGTATTTTGTATTTTTCTGCAGCGGTTCAAACTCTTCTCCGCCGTCTTCGTAAAATTTTCCAAAGAATTCTATATACTGAAGTCTGCTCGTATGAACAAAGGCTCCAAGTGCGTTTATCGCAAGGTTAAACGTATGACCAACAACAAACGCAAACAGCAGAACTATCGTTCCGACTACTCCGCCTCCTGCAAGAGATCCCATTGTGTTTACAACCTGGGCGATTACTCCTGTTGCAAGTCCAAGAGCAAGAAGTCTCGAATATGAGAGTATGTCTGAAGCATAGCTTGTTATATCATAAAGGGATGTAAGCCCTCCTATGATTCGGCCTATGCCTTTTTTGTCTCTTCCGCCTGTAAACAGAAGAATAAGTGCTCCTACTGCAAGAAGAGCAATTCCGATATTCTTAAGAACTTCAGATACGCTTCCTGCTGAAAGCCACATTATAGCTCCGATGATAACCATATACCAGGAAAATACATCGAAAACTGCATCCTTGAGCTGGCCCCTCTTTATCAGCATAGAAGCTTTGATGCCCATACCGATAAATATATGCACAACTCCAAGCGCAATTGAGAATATCAGAAGTTTTGTTGGGTCTTCTATCGGATTAAACCAGATTGCAGGTATCGTAATTTCTTTTCCGAATATGGTCCTTGCGGCAACCTGGAAGAAATCTCCAAACCACCCTCCGAAGAGAGCTCCCCACAGCATCGTGGATATTCCGCAGTAGAAGAACATTTTGATCATTTTGTAAGTTGTACCTTCTAGATCGAATTTCTTCAGTACTATGTATGTTGCAAGTGTTATTACAAGTCCGTATCCTGCATCACTGAGCATGATTCCAAAGAACATAGCATAAAATATTGAAAAATATTTTGTTGGATCTACGCCTCTGTAATCAGGAAGAGAATACATCTCTGTAACTGACTCGAACGGATAAACAAAGCTGCTGTTTGACATCAGAACAGGAACATTTTCTCCCTCTTCTGGGTCAACAAAGTCGATATAGCACTCGTGCTTTCCTAGAACCTTGGATACTGCAGCTGTGCAAGTCTCCGGAATCCATCCTGTAAGCCCGAATGTTCGCTTTGTTCTTACGAGATTGTTCTTCGCCTTTTCCTTGTCGCGCTCTATAATCAGCTGGTCATATAAGCATTCAATGTTCTTTCTGAGATTCTGTCTTGCTGTGATCTCATCTTCTGCCTTACTGATTTCTTCCTCTAGTAAAGCAAGCTCTTCTGTCAGCTTCTTCTCATTTTCTACAGCCGTACCGGAAAATCCCTTGAACTGTGTCTGGGCATATCCGTGCTGTCTGAGCAGCGTAAGGACTTTTTCGTTTTCTTCTTTGAGCGATATAACAAAAATATAAATCAGTTCTCTATCTCTATGAATCTCATGGAAAGAAATATTCTCGCTACATTTTGCAAGTCTTTCTGTCAAAGCATTCATATCGACAGTTGCTGGAAGAACACCTATATCTATTACAGTTTTTTCTGTACTTTCAACATTTAGCGGCAACCCGTAGTTTTTCCACGGAGCAAGAGCCTTTAGGTCTGATGTCGCTCTGTTCTTCTCCTCTCTGAGTTTGTGAAGTTTCACATTCATCGAAAGAAGCTCATTTACATCTTCTTCTATCGACTCTCTCTGACTCATGATTTTATCAAAGGCTCTGCGTCCGATTGCCCTTCTCGTCACGAACAGCGGAGACTTTTCTGTGCTGTATTTTTTGATTACATCAAGAACCAGAGAAACCTCGTTGATGCGGGCATCAAGTGCCATAATTCTTTCGCTCTGGCCTCCCATAACCAGCGATTCAGAACTATCATCAGGCTCTTTGTCCCCATCGGTCTTTTTGCCATAGGGAAGTATCTGAACTGCACCAAGCTCAATTAGGTCTGATATTACCTCTTCCTTCTCGGATTCCATCCCTATGACGTTGATTTTTTTCATGTTAACTATCGACACTTTTTCTCACGATCCTTTCTGAGATCATCGAAGTCGCATTTTCATACCCCCCTGCGGCCTTCTCTCTGATTTCGGAACATTTCTGACGGGTCTCATCAATCAGCTTTTTGTACATTTCATCAGCTTTGACTTCTCCCTTCTGTACATGTGCTGATATAATTTCGTCAGCCTCTGATTCTGCAGCTGCCCTAATCTTTTCAGCCTTCTCCTTCGCATCTTGCAGAATCATCTTTGCTTCGGCTTTCGCCTGCTTTAGCATTTCATCAGCCCTGTTTTCGGCTTCTTGTATGCTCTTCAGCTCGCCTGCAAACATAGATTTTCACCTCCCCCTTAATTCAGGTACATCTAAATTCCCTAATAAACAAATTTCCCCAAATTATAAATATATTATTTATTTATACACCTATTTTCTGAAT
>CAUWFN010000036.1:0-21371 GCA_963558075.1 uncultured Clostridia bacterium
TTATGCTTTTTTGAAGAAGAAAACAGGGTTTTCTCTTCTGATGCCGGGATTTGTTATGTTTTTAATAATTTACGGTACATGCGCTATGTGGGCTGTATCAGTGAAGCGTGCAGTCTTGCTTATTTTTCTAAAACTTATTGCAGAGTATACGGATAGACCCTTTGACCTTTCGACGGGAACATGCGCAGCGGCATTTATAGTCTGCATGGCGAATCCATATACAGCATTTTCTGCAGGTTTTCAGCTTTCATTTCTTGCAGTTTGTATACTTTCCTTTGTTCCAAGAGCTGTTGAAAGAGTGAGCACAAAGAAAGCATATGGCCCGTTTATAATTCAGATACTGCTTGCACCTTACATATGCCATGTCTTCAATTATTTTTCCGTTTCGGGGTTTATTGCAAATATTCCTGTAATATTTATCATAAGTATATTTGTTCCTGCTGGGATTTTTTCTTTCCTTTTTTATATAGTATCTGGGGCAGTTTTTCCATTGTCGGAAAAACTTTTGGCAAGGCTTGGCAATCTAACCGTTTGGATTAACGATTTTTTCTATTTTGACGGAAAGGGTGCCTGGGATGTTAAATCAGAAGGAGTTTATGCCGTAGTATTTGTTTATCTTGTTATTTTTTTTCTGTCATCAGAGAATTTTACAATCGATGTGATTCGTAGAAGCGTCAAGAGAATTTCTTATAAAGTGTGCGTAATACTTCTCGCATCAATTATGATATGGGTGCAGGGTTTTGGTGTTTTTTTTCGAAACGAAACTGAGAAAATGGCGCCGTACGGACTTTTCAGAAAATCATCTATTGTGTTTACAGATATGAACAAAGCCGAGTGCACTCACGTGCGTCTTTGCGGCGGAATTGACATTCTGATAGATGGAGGGGTAAATCAGGCATATAACACGGGAGAAAAAGGAATAAAGCCATATCTTTTGAAAAACGGCGTAGATAACATTGACGCTGCAATTCCTACTGCAATTGACAAAAGGCACTATTTGGGGCTCTTTCAGCTAAGTAGATGTTTTGATGTGAAGGAAAATCTACTCTGGGCAAAGGCAGGGGATGTAATTTCAGCTGGAGAAGGTGGCAGGGTTGAGGTTCTCTGGCCGGAAAGCTTTGATCTTACTAATCTTTCTTCTGCTGATAATAGAAAAGTCATCAAAGTAGATGCTGGGAGTGTTTCGTGCATAATATACGGCGGCCTCGATGAAAAAAACGAAAAGGCATTTATCGAAAAATATTTAGGGACAGATAGTCTTTGCTGTGATATAGTAAAAATATCTTTCCCAGAAGATGGAATTGTTTCTGCAGAGGCATTTCTCGATATAGCAAAGCCTGAGTTTGCTGTGATTTCAGCGAGTGGAGTAGGACGAGATGGTCTTGATGAAATTATTGAAAATATTCGCAAAAAAGATATAATACTGTATAGAACGGATATTCTTGGGGCCGTAGGGATTATTGGAGAGAAGGAGAAAATAAGAGTATGTACGCAGCAAAAAAACATGCGTTTAAAATATTTAATGAAAAATTAAAAAAGGACAGTCTTGAGAATGTAATATATCTTCACGGTACAGAAGGTTACCTTATTAGCTGGGCGCTTGAGAGCATAGTCAAAAGGTATGTATCGCCTCAGGCGAGAGATTTTGATTACATACGTCTCGATTCAGAGATAGAATCTATCGATGAGATTATAGGTGCTTGCGAGACCTTTTCTATGTTTTCGCAGTACAGAGTTGTCTGGATAAGAGATCTTGAGCTTTTGAAAAAAAATAGAATGAAAAATATTTCAGAGGCTGATTGCGACAGACTATGCGAATATCTAAAATCCCCAAACGAGGGAACTTTGATTATTTTTTCAAACGAAAAAACACCAGGAGAGCAGGATAATCAGCGCAAAGAAAAAGCTTCGAAACTAGAGAAAATGCTAAAATCAAAGGCGGGCTGCTACGAGCTGAATAGTCTAGACAAGAAGGATCTAAAATCATTTATACAGAAAAGGTTTAGAGCATCAGGAATCGACATTTCACCGGCTCTTGTGAGCTATATGATAGATGCTAGCGGATACTATAACAAAGAAAGTGACTATAATCTCTACAGTCTGGAGAACGATATATTCAAAATAGTTTCTCACTGCTTGCAAGATTCAGTTTCTAGAAACGATATAGATGAGTTGATATGTGCAGATGAGGAGACTTTTGTATTTAATTTTCTCGATGCTATAGGGGCAAACGACAAGTCAAAGGCATTCATGCTGCTAAATAATATGATCAAGGATTCGCCGGACAATGTATTTGGTATAATTGCCCAGATTGTGTCCCAGTTTGAGCTTATGCTGACAATCAGACAGATGCAAAACCAAAACAAAGTAATTTCAGAAATTTGTAAGGTTACGGGCAAAGGTGAATTTCGAGTAAAAAAGCTGGCAGGTCATGCTAGACGTTACTCGGTTTCTGAGCTCAAGGAAATACTGATTTCCATATACGATACTGAAAAAAATATAAAGAGCGGACTTCTAAAGGAGCAGCTTGCGCTTGAACTCTTTGTTGCAAAGATATAGCAAGGGATAAATTGAGGAAAGGAAAAGGATAGAAAATAATGAAAACACAGTTTAAAGCCGATATGATGCTGGTTCTTGTAACATTGTGCTGGGGCGTTTCATATTATCTGATGGATGTTGCGCTAGCCGATATGGGACCGTTTACTCTTAATATGTATAGATTCCTCGGAGCGTTTTTCATAGCGGGAATCTTCTCTTTTAACAAACTGAAGACAGTTAACAAAACAACGCTCAAATACAGTTTGCTTGTCGGAGCAGCTCTTGTATTCGTATATACAGGTGCAACCTTCGGCGTAAAATATACTACACTTTCAAACTCAGGATTTTTATGTGCGCTAACAGTAATTTTTGTGCCTATTTTTGAACTCATACTGTTTAGAAAGAAACCGCAGCGCAAAGTAGTGGTATCAGTTACACTTAGCCTTATAGGTATAATGCTTCTGACGCTCAAGGACGACTTTTCTATAAACATGGGGAACCTGAAGGGCGACCTTCTGTCCATGATGTGTGCCGTATCATATGCCCTTGACCTCATAATTACAGACAGGGCAGTTTCTGATGAGAGAGTTAATGCTTATCAGCTTGGTGTTTTTCAGCTTGGCGTTACAGGCGTTTTGATGATGGCATTATCATTTACATTTGAAACACCGGTTATACCATCGACTCCGGAGGTTTTATGGAGCACAATATTCCTATCTGTATTCTGCACAGGTGTTGCGTTTATTGTTCAGGCAATTGCACAGCAGTATACAACGCCTTCACACGTAGGAATTATATTTACTCTTGAACCTGTATTTGCAGGAATTGTTGCATTCCTGTTTGCAGGTGAAATTTTAACACCAAAGGCATATCTTGGAGCAGCTCTTATGATATGTGCACTAGTTCTGACAGAATCCAACTTTGATTTTGGCAAAAAGAAAAAAAGGATGCAGTAAAAACAAAATAAACAAAAATCCAGTGATTTACACAAAGACAGCCTTCTGAAAATTTTCGGCTGTCTTTTTTGTTTCTGAATAATAAAAAATAAAGACCAAATCTGTATGTGTTGTCAAAAAGTATACATTGAAGATATGGTGTATAATTGTCAAATTTGATTGATTTTATATACATTTCAAAGTATAATGAGTTCGTACGTTTGGTTTATCACTTTTATATGAGAAATAAATAAGGTAGGAGGAATTTATCATGTGTGAAAAATGTTGCTGTGGAAACAACACAGAACAGTTCGCAGAACTGAAACCGGTATTAGATAAGTATGCTAAAGTACCCGGAAGCCTGATTACAATTCTTCAGAATGCACAGGATATCTATGGATATCTTTCAATTGATGTTATCAATCACATTTCTGAAGCAACAGGCATTAAACCAGCTAAAATTTATGGAGTTGCTACTTTCTATGCTCAGTTCAGACTGCAGCCTATCGGAAAATACCTGATTATGCTTTGCCAGGGTACTGCGTGCCACGTAAACGGATCAGAAATGATAGAAGAAGCAGTTTGCGAATACCTGAACATCAAAGATGGAGAAACAACAGAAGATGGACTGTTCACACTTAACAATGTAGCATGTCTGGGATGCTGTTCACTTGCACCAGTTATGATGATTCAGAGTGCTGACGGCAATGAGACTTACGGAAACCTTACAAAAGACAAGGTAGTTAAGATTCTTGCTGAACTCAAGGAAAGAGGCTAGGAGGTGTGCAGATGAAGATTATAATTGGACAGGGAAGCTGCGGTATCGCAACCGGAGCAAAGAAAACTCAGGCAGAGTTTGAAGCACAGCTGAAGGCAAATAATCTTGACACTGTGCTTGATATAACAGGATGCGTAGGTACATGCTATCTTGAACCTATTGTAGACGTATACGAAGATAATGGAGACATGACAAGATATGTAAAGGTTCAGCCTGACAAGGTAGAAAGAATCGTAAAAGAACATATCATGGGTGGAACTCCTGTAGAAGAATATGCTATTACTGACGAAGACAAGACATTCCTTGACAAGCAGACAAGAGTTGTACTTAGACACTGCGGTCTGATTAATCCAGAAAAAATCGAGGAATACCTTGCAGTTGGCGGCTATGAAGCAACAAAGAAAGTTGTTACTTCAATGACTCAGGACGAAGTAATCGACGAAATCAAGGTTGCAGGACTTAGAGGAAGAGGCGGTGCTGGATTCCCTACATGGTTCAAATGGAATGCCGCAAAAGGAAACTCAGGAAAAGACAAATATATTGTATGTAATGCGGACGAAGGAGATCCAGGTGCATTCATGGACCGTTCCGTATTAGAAGGTGACCCTCATGCGCTTATCGAAGGTATGATCATCGGCGGATTTGCTATGGGCGCAACAGAAGGTATCATCTACTGCCGTGCTGAGTACCCACTTGCAATCAAGAGACTAGAAAACGCTATGGCTCAGGCTAGAGAAAAAGGTTTCTTAGGAAAAGACATCTTCGGAAGCGGATATGACTTCGACCTAAGAATCAAAGCCGGTGCTGGCGCATTCGTATGTGGTGAAGAAACAGCTCTTATCGCATCACTTGAAGGTGAAAGAGGTATGCCTAGACTAAAACCTCCTTTCCCAGCAGCAAAAGGATACTGGCAGCAGCCTACAAACATCAATAACGTAGAAACTCTTGCAAACGTTCCATGGATCATCATGAACGGTGGAGCTGCATTTGGTTCAATGGGTACAGAAAAATCCAAAGGAACAAAAGTATTCGCTCTTGCAGGAAAGATTAAGAAGGGCGGACTTGTTGAAGTTCCAATGGGTCTTGCACTAAAAGACGTTATTTTTGGAATCGGCGGCGGAATCAAAAACGACAAGGGATTCAAGGCTGTTCAGATGGGTGGACCATCAGGCGGATGTATTCCTGCTGAATTAATAGACACTCCTGTAACATACGAAGACATCAACAAGACTGGTGCTATCGTAGGTTCAGGCGGTATGATTGTAATGGACGAGGATACTTGTATGGTAGACATGGCAAGATACTTCCTTGACTTTACAAGAAAAGAATCATGCGGTAAATGTAACTACTGCAGAATCGGTACAAAGAGAATGCTTGAAATTCTTGAAAGAATTACAAAAGGTGAAGGTAAAGACGGCGATATCGAACTGTTAGAAGAACTTGCAGCAAAGATCAAAGACGGTTCACTTTGCGGACTAGGCCAGACTGCACCTAACCCTGTTCTTACTACTCTCAAGTACTTCAGAAATGAATACGAAGACCACATTTACAACCACACATGCACAGCAAAATCATGTAAATCACTTATCAGCTACGAAATTACTGACAAGTGTATCGGATGCACTGCATGCGCTAAGAAGTGTCCTGTTGGTGCTATCACAGGTACAGTTAAGAACCAGCATGTAATCGACAAAGACATTTGTATCAAGTGCGGCAAGTGCGAAGAAACATGTAAATTCGGCGCAGTTGAGAGAAAGTAGGAAGGAGGGAAAAAATGAATAAATTCAGACTAAATATTAACGGCAAAGAAGTAACTGGCGTTTCAGGACAGACTATCCTGGAAGTTGCAAGAGAAAACGACATTTTCATCCCTACTCTTTGCTATGACGAAAGAACAAAGATTTACGGATCATGCGGACTTTGTGTATGTGAGGTAGAAGGAAACCCTAAACTATGCAAAGCATGTGCAACAACAATTGCACCAGGCATGGTAGTACAGACAAATACAGAAAGAGTTATCGAATCAAGAAAGACAAACTTAGAGCTTCTGATTTCAAACCACAATGGTGATTGTAAAGCTCCATGTTCACTTGCATGTCCTGCAGGAACTGACTGCCAGGGATATGTTGGTCTTATCGCAAATGGCGAATTCGAAAAAGCAAACGAACTGATCAAAGACAAGATTCCACTACCTGCATCAATCGGTAGAGTTTGTCCTCACCCATGTGAAGACAAGTGCAGAAGAGGACTTGTTGATGAACCTATCAGCATTCAGTTCCTAAAGAGATTTGCAGCAGACTACGATCTAATGGAAGAATACAACTTTGTTCCTGAAATCGCAGATTCAACTGGAAAATCAGTTGCAATTATCGGTGGTGGACCTATGGGTCTTACAGCTGCATACTTCCTAAGACAGAAGGGTCACGATGTTACAATCTTTGATGCTATGCCTAAGCTTGGCGGTATGCTGAGATATGGTATTCCTGAATACAGACTTCCAAAAGAAGTTCTAGATGCAGAAATCGATATCATCGCATCAATGGGCGTAGAAATGGTTCCAAACACTAAGATTGGCGAAGATCTTTCATTTGAAACAATCAGAGAAGATTACGATGCAGTAGTTCTAGGTATCGGTGCATGGGTTTCAACAGGCGTTGGATGCCCTGGCGAAGATGCTGAAGGCGTTATCGGCGGTATCGACTTCCTGAGAAAAGTAGTTAGAAACGAATACATCGACTTCGGCAAGAAGGTTGCTATTGTCGGCGGCGGAAACACTGCTATGGACGCATGCAGAACAGCAGTAAGACTTGGTGCTGAAGAAGTATATAACATCTACAGAAGAACAAAAGACGAAATGCCTGCTGACAGACTAGAAATCGAAGAAGGCGAAGAAGAAGGCGTAATCTTCAAGAACCTAACAAACCCACTTGAGTTTGTAAAAGATGAAAATGGTCACGTAAAACAGGTAGTACTTCAGGTTATGGAACTTGGCGAACCTGATGCATCAGGCAGAAGAAAGCCAGTACCAGTAGAAGGAAAGACAGAAGTTTTAGACGTAGATACTGTAATCCTAGCTATCGGACAGAAGGTAGATGCTAGCGCATTTGATGTTGATAAGACAAAGAAAGGTGCTATCGCATACGACAAGGCTACATACATGACAAGCATCCCTGGCGTATTTGCTGGTGGAGACTGCGGTAACGACAAGATTTCTATCGCAATCGAATCAATCGCAGATGCTAACAAGCTAGTTGAAATCGTAGATGCATACCTAGCTGGAGAAGCTGTTTCATACGAAAAACCATTCTTCGTAGAAAGAAATGATATCACAGAAAAGACATTCGAAGATAGAGAAAGACTATGCAGAGAAAAGGCAGACCAGCTTTCAGCTATCGAAAGAAAAGACAACTTCTCAGAAGTAGTTTACGATGGTCTTCTAGAAGATCAGGCTGTAGCAGAAGCTTCAAGATGTCTAGAATGCGGATGCCACGACTTCTACGAATGTAAGCTTGTAGAACTTGCTAACGAATATGATGTTGAACCTGCAAGATTCGACGGAGAAAAGAACCTTGTTGAATTCGAAGATGCACATCCATTCATCATCAGAGATCCAAACAAGTGTATCCTTTGCGGACTTTGCGTAAGAGTCTGTGACGAAGTTATGGGCGTTGGAGCTCTTGGACTTGTTAACAGAGGATTTGACACAGTTGTTAAACCTGCATTTGGTCACTCACTTGCTGAAGCAGGATGCGAAAGCTGCGGTCAGTGCGTATCAGTTTGTCCAGTAGGTGCTCTTCAGGAAAGACTAACTATCCAGAAGGAAGTTCCTCTAGATACAGATATCACAGAAACAACTTGCGCTAACTGTGCAGTTGGATGTTCATTCGAACTTGAATCATACGGCGATATGCTGATCAAAACAAACCCTGACAAGGAAGGCTATGTAAACAAAGGTCTATGCTGTGCAAAGGGTAAATGGGGCTTTGATGCAGCACTTCTAGAAGGCAAAATCGTAGATCCAATGATCAAAGACGGTGATGACTTCAGACTTGCTGATTACCACGAAGCACTTGTTATGGCAGCAAAGAAGATGGAAGCTGTAAAAGTAAGACATGGAATTGACTCAATTGCAGTAGCAATTTCAGACAGATATACAAACGAAGAAGCTTATGCAATCAGAAAGTTTGCAAGAGTTCTTGGAGCAAAGACATTCTGCTTCAACAACA
Organism: uncultured Clostridia bacterium; assembly: GCA_963558075.1. Taxonomy (GTDB): domain Bacteria; phylum Bacillota; class Clostridia; order Peptostreptococcales; family Anaerovoracaceae; genus CALHKP01. The sequence continues at coordinate 8,478 of CAUWFN010000036.1, forward strand.
GACACAACGCACTTGTTGATGTTCTAGGACTTGATGCTTCTCCAAACACAATCGACGAACTTCTTTCAACAGAAGTAATCCTTGTACCTGCATTCATCAAAGGCAAGGCTGCAGTAATCTGGAACAAGATTAAGCAGGCTGCTGAAGCAGGCGCTAAGGTTATCGTAATCAACACACCAGAAGCTGACAGCAAATTCGAATTTGCAAGCAAGCTTGTAACTGTAGAAAACGATACAGAATTCCTAAAGGAAATCGCAAAAGCTCTAATCGAAGACGGTAAGACTTCAAATGCTCCTGGATTCGAAGAATTCAAGGCATCAGTTGAAGGCGTAACTGTAACAGACGATGCTAGAGAAATCGCTGCTATGTACGCAAATGCAAAGAAAGCAATGATCGTATTCGAACAGAACGTTGTTTCTGTAGAAGCAGCAGAAATCCTTGCTGACATCGCAGTAGTTTCTGGACATATCGGAAGCCCAAGAGATGGTATCTTAGAAGTTAAGTCAAAGAACAACTCACAGGGTCTTGTTGATATGGGAATCAGAGCTGGTGCAGAAGCAATGGAAGGTGTTAAGGGTCTGATGATCTTTGGTGAAGATCCTAAGGGCGCTGACCTAAGCGGTCTTGAATTCCTAATGGTTTCAGACGTATACATGACAGAAACAGCAGAAAAGGCTGATGTAATCATCCCTGGAACTGGTTCTGCAAATACTAACGGAACTTACACTAATACAGAAAGAAGATTAATGCCTGTAGAAAAAGCTATTACAGAAGATGTAGAGCTTACAAACTGGGAAATCGCTGCAGAGCTTGCTAACGTATTCGAAGAAGAATTCGGATACGAAGAAGAAGCTGACATTTCACTAGAAATGGAAGATGTTCTTCCTCTTTACAAGTACGCTGAAATCGGTGAAATCCTTGGCGGCGTTCTAACACCTGCAGAAGTTAAACTTGTACCTGCAAAGGATGCTAAGTTTGTAGATGTTCTTCCATGGACAGATGCTCTTATGGATGTAACAACTTCAAGACTTCCAAAACCAAAAAAATAGTATCAAGATAAATTAATATGATATATTTCAGAGGCGGACCTTTGTCTGCCTCTGTTTTTTTCCCTATTAAGAGCAAAAACTTTGATAAGCTAATCATATGAGTGGTTGTTAGAATTGTGCAGGGGCAGAAATTTTGATATAATTAGATAAACCCGTGGAAAAAAGATGTAAAAGGATGGAGGTTAACTAAATGGAAAGACTTTACATGAAGTCGAAGGACAGTGCCCAGATAGCTGTTGAAGGGCTTTATAGGGACCTTGAAAGAAGAATTCAGACAAGCCCATCAGGTCAGTGTCCTGTAGATATGGCAGCTGCATTCCTCAAGCTTTGTCATGCACAGAGCTGCGGAAAATGCGTGCCTTGCCGTGTTGGTCTTGGACAGCTTCAGATGATGCTGGATGATATTCTAGCTCTGGACAGCGAAATTGATTTGTCTATACTGGATGAAATAAAGAGACTTGCAACTGGAATAATGCTAGCATCTGACTGTGCTATAGGTTCAGAGGCTGCGGCAATGATTCTAAGAGGACTTGATGGATTCAGAGAGGATTACGAGTCCCATATTATAAACCATCGATGCGATGACAACGTTCTTCACAAGAAGAGCTCTGTTCCATGTGTTGGAATGTGTCCTGCCGGTGTGGATGTGCCAGGATATATCGCTCTTGTACATGCAGGCAGATATGATGATGCAATCAAACTTATCAGAAAGGATAACCCGCTACCTGCTGTCTGCGGACTTATCTGTGAGCATCCTTGCGAGCTTAAGTGTAGACGTACTATCATAGACGCTCCGCTTAATATCAGGGGTATCAAGCGCTTTGCTGTAGATAACTGCTCGGAGAACGTTCCTGTACCGGAGAAAATGGATGACACAGGCAAGAGAATTGCAGTAATCGGAGGAGGTCCTTCTGGACTTTCGGCGGCATACTACCTATCTATAATGGGTCACAAGGTTACGATTTTCGAAAAGCGTGCTCATCTTGGCGGTATGCTAATATACGGAATTCCAAGCTACAGACTTCCTAGAGAAAAACTGCAGTGGGATATAGATGCTATTCTTTCAACAGGAATAGAGGTCAAAACAGAATATGATGTTAAGACAGAAGAGCATATTCAGGAAATAAAAGAAAATTACGATGCAATGTATATTTCTATCGGTTCTCATAACCACAAGAATATTGGAATACCAGGAGAGTATGCAAAAGGCGTTATACCTGCAGTAGAAATGCTAAGAGGAATTGGAGACGATGCTCTACCTGATTTCAGAGGTAAATCTGTAGCTGTAATCGGCGGAGGAAATGTTGCGATGGACGTTGCAAGAACAGCTAAGAGACTTGGTGCAAGTGAAGTATCTATCGTATACAGAAGAAGACGAGAAGACATGACTGCGCTTTCAGAGGAAATTGAAGGTGCAATAGCAGAAGGCTGCCAGCTGTTTCAGCTAAAGGCTCCGTCAGAAATCATAGTTGATAAGGGAGGCCACGTAAAAGGCCTTTATGTTCAGCCACAGATTGCAGGCGAGGCAGATGCATCAGGAAGACCAAGACCTGTTGATGCAGATGTGCCTAGAGAAAAGATTCTATGCAACACTATTATTTCAGCAATCGGACAGGCTACAGACCTTGGATTTTTCGAGTCCTACGGAATTCCAGTATTCCGCGGAAACATCAAAGCCAAGAAGTCCAATGTTGTTGATAAAGTCAGAGGAATATATGCAGGAGGAGACTGCGTAACAGGACCTTCGACAGTAATAAACGCTGTTGCAGCGGGCAAAGTAGCTGCAGCGAATATAGATAGCTACCTCGGATATAGCCACGAAATCACATGTGATGTGAGAATTCCAGATCCGATTGTAGAGGATAAGAAGCGCAGAGGAAGAATAGAGCTGAAAGAAAGATACGCAGCAGAAAGAGGCGGAGACTTCAAAGAAATCGAACTTCCAATGACAAAAGAGGAGATGCTTGCGGAAAGCTCAAGATGTCTGAGATGTGACGCATGCGGATTCGGTGCATTTAGAGGGGGTAGAGTAGAAAAATGGTAACACTGAAAATAGATGGACAGAAAGTATGTGTGCCAGATGGCACTACCATCCTGAATGCAGCAGAAGAAGTTGGAATCAACATTCCTCATCTTTGCTATCTAAAAGATATAAACGAAATCGGCGCATGCAGGGTTTGCCTTGTAGAAAAGGTTGGAATGGATAAGCTTATAACTTCTTGTAACACAGTTGTAGAGGAGGGCATGGAAATTCTTACAAACAGCCCTAAGGTTAGAACAGTAAGAAGGGTAAACCTTGAGCTGATACTCTCAGATCATGACTGCAAATGTGTTCAGTGCGTAAGAAGTGGAAACTGCACCCTTCAGACTATCGCAAACGATATGGGCATTATAGATATGCCTTATAGAAATACAGCAGAAATAAACAGATGGGACTACAATTACCCGCTTATTAGAGAAGCATCAAAGTGTGTAAAATGCATGAGATGTGTTCAGATTTGCGACAAAATCCAGAACTTAAATGTTTGGGATTTATGCGGATCAGGATACAGAACAGCAGTAGGTGTATCAAGAAACATGTCTTTAAACGATGCAAACTGTTCTTTATGCGGCCAGTGTATAACTCACTGCCCTGTAGGAGCGCTTAGAGCAAGAGACGACAGAAAGAGCTTCAGAGATACCCTTGCAAGACCTGACAGAATAACAATGGTTCAGATTGCTCCAGCTGTAAGAACTGCATGGGGCGAGGGCATTGGCCTTTCCCGAACAGAAGCAACTATGGGAAAACTAATCACAGCTCTCAGAAGAATTGGTGCAGATTATGTCTTTGATACTACCTACTCAGCAGATATGACAATCATGGAAGAGGGCTCTGAGTTTGTTGAAAGACTAAAACATAGAGACGAGTACAAATGGCCTATGTTCACATCATGCTGTCCAGGCTGGATTAGATTCGTAAAAACTCAGTATCCTGAGCTAGTTCCAAATCTTTCAACAGCAAAATCACCTCAGCAAATGTTCGGTGCTCTTTCCAAAACATTCATGGCTCAGAAGCTAGGTGTAGATCCTGATCAGATTTTCTCAGTTTCAATCATGCCATGCGTTGCCAAAAAATACGAAAGTGCCGTAGAGCAAGTAAATGATGCAGGCCATGGACGAGATGTCGATCTTGTACTTACAACAAGAGAGCTTGATAGAATGATTCGTGCTGATAACTTGAATGCAAGCGACCTCGAAGAAGGTGAGTTTGACTCAATCTTTGGTGAAGGAACAGGAGCCGGTGTTATATTCGGTGCAACAGGCGGAGTTATGGAAGCTGCCCTTAGAAGCGCATATTATCTTGTGACAGGTGAAAACCCAGAGCCTGATGGATTTAAATCAGTAAGAGGTATGGACGGATGGAAAGAAGCCACATTTGGCATCAAAGGTCTTCCTATCAGAGTTGCAGTCGTAAGCGGCCTTGGAAATACGAGAAAGCTTATAGAAGCAATTAAATCCGGTGAAGTGAGCTACGATTTTGTAGAGGTAATGGCATGTCCAGGCGGATGCGTCGGAGGAGGCGGCCAGCCGATAAAAGATGGATACGAGTATGCAGAGGTAAGAAGCGAAATTCTTTATGGCCTTGATAAATTCTCAGATGTGAGATTTTCACACGAGAACAAAGCCGTTCAGCTGACATATGAAGAATTCCTAGAAGAGCCAAATTCTCATAGAGCTCATGAGCTTCTTCACACAAATATTGAAGACTGGAATCTTGACCTTCACCTGTAAAAGTGAAATCAAAAATACTCTAATCTATAGTTGAAAAAATGAGTAAGTAAAATAAAAAGCGCTTAGTTAACGTAGGATAAACGTTAGCTTTGCGCTTTTTTTTAGCTCTGCCTTGATGCTTCTATAAGTTCTCTAGCATTTTGCCTTGTTGTTTCTGTAATTGTCTCGCCGCCGAGAAGTCGTGCAAGCTCATCTACTCTTTCACTTTCATCTAGCGGTTCTATATGTGTGAATGTAGACTGTCCGTCAGAGTCTTTGAATATTTTGTAGCAGTAGTCGCCTGCTGCTGCAATCTGAGGCAGATGAGTTATGCATATAATCTGGTGGTTTTCGGAAATAGAGTGAAGTTTTCTTGCAACCACGCTTGCAGTATATCCGCTGATTCCTGTGTCGATTTCATCAAAGATCATCGTAGGGATGCTGTCATATACGCATGTGACTTTTTTTATCGCGAGCATTATTCTGGAAATTTCTCCTCCAGATGCTGTCTTTGCAAGAGGTTTAAGTGGTTCCCCAATATTTCCAGACATCATAATTTCAATTATATCTATGCCATTTTCTTCTGGTTCTTTTTCCTTGAAATCAATCTCTAGCTTTGCATTGCTGAAGTTAAGATCGTGAAGCTCTTTTTCTATTGCCTCAGAAAGCTCAATAGCCGCAGCTTTTCTAAGCTGAGTAAGCTCGCTAGCTACCTCTGACAAAGCAATAGATGCTTCTTTTACTTCTTTTTCTAGCTTTTCTTTTTCATCATCAAAGTTTTCTATCTTTAGAAGCTCTTCGGAAATTTTGTCATAGTATGCGAGAATATCTTCGATTGTGGAGCCGTATTTTTTCTTTAGGTTGTCAATATGATCAAGCCTAAAAATAGCAGCATCGAGCTCTTCCGGTGAAAATGTCATATCGCTACATGTAGTCCTAAGGGAATCGGAGATATCTTCAAGCTTGTAATATATGTCAGTTATATCCTCAGAAATATCGCTAAAAACCTTAGAATACTCACTGATGTTTTTGATAGCATTCATTGCATTTCCAATGCTTGTGACAGCTCCGCCTTCACCAGAGAGTGCCTCGTATGCATTTTCTGCACTTGAAAATATTTTCTCGCTGTTTTGGAGCAGAGTTATAGATTCAGCTAAAGCCTCATCTTCGCCAGGCTTAAGGTCTGCCGATTCGATTTCGCTCTTTTCGTAGCGATAGAAATCTAGCTGCTTTGCGTTTGATGATTCAAGAGCAAGAAGCTTTTTTAGCTCGGACTTTTTCTCTGTGTATAATTTGTAAATACCTGCATACTTTTCTTTTGCAGGACCTATAGAGCTGTGGTGATACTGATCCACGAGCTTTATGTGATTATCCGGATTCAGCAGAGACTGATTGTCATACTGTCCATGAATGTCTGCAAGTTTTCTGCATAGAGAAGAAAGCTCACCGAGAGTCACGATTTCTCCGTTTATTTTGCATATATTTTTGCCTGCTGCGGAAATTTCTCTAGTTATGATATATTCCTCGTCATCAAAATCACAGATAAGCTGAATTACGGCTTTTTTGCATCCGTGGCGAACAAAAGATGAGTCAGCACGGCTTCCAAGAGCAAGGCTTATAGCCTCGATCACGATAGATTTACCGCTTCCTGTCTCACCTGTTATTATGTTTAGTCCGTCTTCGAAATCAACCTCCGAATTTTCGATTATGGCAAAATTACTTATCTTAATATGCCTTATCATATTCCTTAGCCCTCATTATTAACATATCGTTGAAGATAGCGAGAATTTCCTCTACGTTTTCTTCTTTATCCACTACAAGAAGAAGGGTGTTGTCTCCTGCAATTGAACCTACAATATGAGGTAGACCAATACAGTCTATAGCCTCGCCTGCAGCAGCACCGCATCCAGAGAGTGTTTTGATTACAATTAGATTCTGAGCTGAAGCAAAGGACGTAATAGTTTCTCTAAAAATCTTGACAAATCTGTCGGAAATCGGTGCATCCTGATGTGTGCTTACAGCATATTTGTATTTTCCTGACGGCGTCAGAATTTTGATAAGCTGAAGCTCCTTGATGTCACGGGAAATTGTAGCTTGTGTAACCTCAAAGCCTTCTTCCCTAAGAAGCGCAGCGAGTCTATCCTGTGTTTCTATCTCGTTGTTTGCAATAAGTTCTAAAATCTTGTTCTGCCTTGAATAACGCATAGGGTTCTCCTTATCCACTTAAATAGCATTTACTGTATTAGTTATTAAACCTTTAGTATACATATGAATAATTATACCATATATGAATTTTTATTCAACATCTAAGGCAGTTTATAAATAAAAGAAAATTTACACAATTACATGATTTATATATGCAGGTAGCGTTTTATAGACAAACATTTGTTTGTGTGGTATAATTATATAATTATGAAGACTTGCAGGAAGTCTTTGTTTTTAAAATATGAGAAAGTGTCCGGAAAGGTTAAGGCCGGAAAATCTTTCATGCATTTAGAAGGAATTTTATTTATGAGAATATTGGGTATAGACCCAGGGTATGCCATACTTGGATGGGGTATTCTGGACATGACAGGAAATCATTTTTCGGTAGTTGATTATGGTGCTGTAACAACAGACGCAAAGACTCCGATGCCATACAGACTTCAGCATCTTTATACGGAGCTTGAGTCTATAATAGAAAAATATAAACCGGAGGAGGCCGCAATAGAAGAGCTGTTTTTTAACAACAATGCGAAAACGGCCATAATGGTAGGTCAGGCAAGAGGTGTTGCTGTTCTTGCATGCGTTAACGGAGGCCTTGATATAAGCGAATATACTCCGCTTCAGATAAAACAAGCCCTTGTAGGATATGGTAGAGCAGACAAGAAGCAGATTCAGGCTATGGTAAAGGCAATTCTTAATCTCAGAGAAGTGCCAAAGCCAGATGACACGGCCGATGCAGTAGCTGCTGCAATATGCCACGGACACAGCAGAAACACTAGAAATCTTAGACTTAAATAGGGAGGATGCAAGGTGATAAGATACATTAGAGGTAAGATTTTTCATACGGATTCAGACCATATAATAGTCGAAAACAGCTCAGGTGTGGGCTTTGATATACAGATACCGATGGGCTCTGCTTTTTACACTATGGTAGACGGAGAAGAAGCAAAGGTATACACATCCATGATTGTTAGAGAAGATGATATAAGCCTTTATGGATTTACAGGAAAAGAAGGGCTTGAGCTTTTTGAGCTACTTATCACTGTAAACGGAATTGGAGCAAAAGCGGCTCTTGCAATTATGGGCACATTATCGGAATCAGAGCTAAAGGTTGCGATTGCAACAAACGATGTAAAAGCTTTGACAAAGGCAAATGGAGTTGGAAAGAAAACTGCAGAGCGTTTAATACTGGAATTAAAGGACAAAATCGGTGATATTACTGCTCTTGATGTTCCTGTGCTTGATGCGCCAATACCTGCAGCTTCTGGCGAAAAGGGTGAGGCGGCAGAAGCTTTGATGTCCCTTGGATATACACGAAACGAGGCCCTTGCAGCATTAGAAAAGGTGCAAGGTGAAAATCTTACATGTGAGCAGTATATTATGAACGCACTTAAGAACTTATAATAGAGGAAATTATGGAAGAGAGAATTACACAAACTAGCGCATCGGGACTTATGGAAGAGCGCCAGGAGGCGAGTCTAAGACCCCAGAAGCTAGATGATTTTATAGGACAGGAGGTTGCAAAAGATAACCTCAAAATATTCATAGAAGCAGCAAAGCTGAGAGGCGAGCCCCTTGACCATGTGCTTTTTTATGGACCGCCAGGCCTTGGAAAGACAACATTTGCTGGCATCATAGCAAACGAGCTTGGTGTTGAAATCAAAATAACATCAGGACCTGCCATCGAACGAGCTGGAGATCTTGCTGCGATACTTACAAATTTGAACGAAAACGACGTTCTATTTATAGACGAAATACATAGACTTAACAGGTCTGTAGAAGAGGTTCTCTACTCTGCAATGGAGGACTTTGCACTTGATATAATTATTGGAAAAGGACCTTCGGCAAGATCCATAAGGCTTGATCTTGCAAAGTTTACACTGATTGGAGCTACAACTAGAGCTGGAAGTTTGTCAGCACCTCTTCGTGATAGATTTGGAGTCATAAGTAAGTTTGAGATGTATACGCCTCAGGAGCTTATGGAAATAATAAGACGTTCTGCATCGCTTCTTGGAATTGAGGTTGACGAATACTCTCTGTATGAGATGGCAAGATGCTCCCGTGGCACACCTCGAGTTGCAAATAGACTTCTCAAGAGAATAAGAGATTTTTCTCAGGTTAGAGGAAATGGCAAGATAACTGCAGAGATTACAGACCTTGCTCTTAAGGCTCTTGGTGTTGATAACCTAGGGCTTGAGAGACTTGATAGGGAAATTCTATCAACTATAATAGAGCGCTTTGCCGGCGGACCTGTCGGAATTGATACGATTGCAGCATCAATTGGTGAAGAGCGCGTGACAATAGAAGATGCTTATGAGCCATATCTGATTCAGTCGGGACTTCTGTATAGAACGCAGAAGGGGAGAATGGTTTCAAGACTTGGTTATGAGCATATGGGAATAGATTTCCCAGAAGACAAACAAGAATAGAAAGGGTATTATCGGATGAGAATAGATGAATTTGACTATAATTTGCCGGAGGAGCTAATTGCTCAGAAACCGAGCGAAACTAGGGATCATTGTAGACTAATGGTTTTAGATATGAAGGATGACACTGTTTCCCATAGACGTTTTGATGATATACTTGAATATCTCGGAGAGGGAGACTGCCTTGTTCTAAATGATTCAAAGGTTCTTCCTGCCAGAATGTATGGAAAGAAAGCTGTTACTGGAGCGAAGGTTGAATTTCTTTTGATCAAAAGAATAGAAGGCGATAGATGGGAGACTATGGTAAGACCAGGTAAGCGTCTGAAGCCAGGTGACAGCGTAGTATTTTGCGAAGAAGAGGGAAAGGCTCTTTCCGCAGATATTATTGACTACGGTGAAGATGGAACACGAATCGTAGATTTTCGATATGATGGAATCTTTATGGAAAGACTTGAAGAGTGCGGAAGCATGCCTCTTCCTCCATATATAGAGAGAGCCAGTGACGAGGAAGATAATGATACTTATCAGACTGTTTACTGCAGAGAGGATGGATCTGTTGCAGCTCCAACAGCAGGGCTTCATTTCACTGAAGAGCTCTTAGAAAAGGTAAAGGCAAAGGGCGTTAAGCTTGCCTTTGTTACTCTACATGTTGGAATCGGCACATTTAGACCTGTAAAGTGCGAAAATATAGAAGAGCACCACATGCATTTCGAAGAATATTCCGTAAGCGAGGAAAGTGCAGCGATTATAAACGATACAATCAAAGCTGGCGGTAGAATCGTTTCTGTCGGAACGACCTCTACTAGAACTGTCGAAAGTGCAGCGGAGTTTGATGAGGCGAGCGGAAAATATCTTGTAAAAGCCGGTGAGGGAAGCACAGGTATCTTCATCTATCCAGGATATGAGTTCAAGATAGTAAAAGCTTTGATAACAAATTTCCATCTGCCTAAGTCGACACTTCTCATGCTTATTTCGGCTCTTTATGACAAAGACAAAATTCTTAAGGCATACGAAGAGGCAGTAGAAGAAAAGTACAGATTTTTTAGCTACGGAGATGCAATGCTGATAAAATAGGCGATGTGTTTTTGTGTAGCAAGGAAGGCGTTTTGATATAGATAAAAGAGAAAGGAATTTTATGAAACACGCAGTTACATATGAATTGATAAAAGAGGACTCAAGGACGAGTGCCAGAAGAGGTATAGTTCATACACCTCATGGAGATATACAGACACCGGTGTTTATGCCGGTTGGAACTCAGGCGACAGTTAAGGCTGTTTTCCCTGAGCAGCTGAAGGAGATGGGAGCTGAAATAATTCTATCTAACACATACCACCTGTACCTAAGACCAGGACACGAGCTGGTTAAGGAGGCAGGCGGACTTCACAAGTTTATGAACTGGGACAGAGCTATTTTGACTGACAGCGGTGGATTTCAGGTTTTTTCCCTAGGTAAGCTCAGAAAGATTACAGAAGAGGGCGTAAAGTTTAGCAGTCATATCGATGGATCAAAGCATCTGCTCACACCAGAAAAAGCAATTGAAATCCAGAATGCTCTGGGCTCTGATATTATGATGGCATTTGATGAATGTGCGCCATATCCGGCGGATAGAACTTATGTAAAAAATTCGCTAGAGAGAACTACAAGATGGCTAAAAAGATGCAAGGATGCACACAAAAATACAGAAAACCAGGCGCTGTTTGGTATAATGCAGGGCGGAATGTACAAGGATCTGCGTAAGCAAAGTGCAGAGGAAATTGTCGAAATGGACCTTCCTGGATATTCAATCGGAGGACTTTCTGTAGGAGAACCAAAGGAAATCATGCTAGATGTTTTAGACGAGTGTGTTGATTACCTTCCAAAGGAAAAGCCAAGATACCTTATGGGCGTTGGAACGCCTGACTACCTGTTCGAGGGCGTTGAGCGCGGAATTGATATGTTCGACTGCGTGCTTCCAACAAGAATTGCACGTCACGGCCTTGTAATGACACACGATGGAAGAGTTAATATAAAAAATGCGAAATACGAGAGAGATTTTTCTCCTCTTGATCCTGACTGTGACTGTTATACATGTAGAAACTACTCAAAGGCTTATCTTAGACATCTGTTCAAAGCTGACGAGATGTTATCTGCTATGCTGCTTTCACATCACAATCTGCACTTCCTCGTAAATATGATGAAAAATATCAGAAAATCAATCGAAGAAGATAGATTCCTAGAGTACAAGAGAGAATTCTATGACAGATACGGAAGATTCTAAACAGAAAGGTGAAATTTTAATGTCAGAACTAAAACACTGCATACACAACGAATTCTGCGGCGGCTGCATCTATGATGAAATAAGCTACGAGGAGCAGTTAGCCATCAAAGAAAAGGACGTACATGCTCTGCTTGAGGCGAAAGACGTTCATATAGACCACATAGAAAAAATTGAAGGAAGAAGCGAAGAAGGACAATTCCGCTACAGAAACAAGATGGAATACACGTTTGGAGATCTTGTAAAAGATGGACCGCTGTGTCTTGGCATGCATAAGATTAGAAATTTCATGTCGATAGTTACTGTAGACGAGTGCCTTCTGGTAGATGAGGACTTCAACAAAATTCTAAGATTCACGCTTGATTTTGCTGTAGAAAACGGATATAAGCATTATCACAAGAGAGCTCACGAGGGGCTTTTGAGAAATCTAATCGTAAGAAAAGGAGTAAGAACAAAAGAGCTCCTGATAAATATAGTTACAAGCTCAGAGGATGGATTTGATGAAGACGGCTGGAAAAACGGACTCTTAGCTCTCGATCTTGATAATGAGATTGTAGGAATTCTTAGAACGTTTAATGACAATCCGGCAGATGCCGTAAACTGCGAAAAGCTTGAAATTCTATATGGAAGAGACTACTATATGGAAGAAATCTGCGGCCTAAAGTTCAAGGTGAGCGCATTCTCATTTTTCCAGACGAATATAGAAGCGGTAGAAAAGCTTTATTTCGAAGCAGTTGATTTAATCGATGATATCGAGGGTAAGGAAGTGTTTGACCTCTACTGTGGAACGGGAACGATAAGCCAGATTATGGCCCAGAAAGCAAAGCATGTTCTTGGAATTGAGCTTGTTGAAGAGGCTGTTGAGTCTGCGAAGGTGAATGCAAAGATGAACGGAATCGAAAACTGTGAATTTATCGCAGGAGATGTGTTTGAGGTTCTCAGCCAAAGAGATTCGGCACCAGATGTAATTGTTGTTGACCCACCAAGAATGGGAATGACGCCAAAGGCAGTAGAAAAGATCGCAAAGTATGGTGTGAATCAGATTATATATGTATCATGTAATCCAAAAACTCTTGCAATAAACTTGCAGCAGTTTGAGGAGCTAGGATACAGGGCAAAATATCTAAAGCCGTATGATAATTTTCCAAGGACAAAACATGTGGAGACGGTATGTTTGATGTCAAGGGTCGAAGGAAAATAGCCGCGAAAG
>CAUWFN010000037.1:0-20555 GCA_963558075.1 uncultured Clostridia bacterium
TATTTATATTTATATTTGTTAGTTATTTTATGCTGATAGGGGATGATTTTTTGAATTTGGGGAAAACACAAAAGGCGCTCAGAGAAAAATATGGAGATTCATTAAGTGTTAGGATCGAAGACAAATCTGTAGTAGTTTCCGGCGAGCTTGATAGCTGGGGTGATATTGTTGACGCATGTAGTATGTGTGTTACAAAAGAGAAGGACTACCATGTTGTGAATGATATCAAGCTTAAGGGTGTAGATCCTATAGCTATGAGAGTTCCTGATTTTACAGATTCCTCTTTGGAAGGGGAATCTCCGGATGTTCTTATTATCGGAGGAGGTATATCTGGTGCTTCTATTGCAAGAGAGCTTATGAAATGGAATCTTGATGTTCTTCTTGTAGACAAAGAAGCAGATGTTGCACTTCATGCATCGGGTAGAAACGATGGAGAGGTTCATCCAGGCGTTGACCTTGGAAAGGGAACCCTCAAGCAAAAGTATGTCGTGAAGGCAAACAGAATGTATGATGAAATCTGTAGTCAGCTAGATGTTCCATTTAAAAGGGTGGGACAATTTGTAGGTTTTTTTGATAAAAAGCTACGTTTACCTATAAAACTTTTTGCTATGCAGAGAAAGCATGTATGTGGAGTTGATGACACAGCTATACTATCAAAGGATGAAATCAGAAGACTTGATCCAGGTCTTACAGAAGACTTTGAATTTGCGTTATATAATCCAAGTGCAGGATCTGTTTCACCTTATGAGCTGACTATTGCATACGCAGAAAATGCATGTATGAACGGTGCTAAGGTTTCCCTAGAAACTGCTGTATTATCAATGGATGTAGCAGATGGAAAAATCAAATCGGTAAATACCAATAGAGGAAAAATTTATCCTAAAATTGTTATAAATGCTGCCGGTGTATTTGCAGAAGATATCGCAAAGATGGCTGAAGATAGATTCTTTTCCATTCATCCGAGAAGAGGAACTAACTCAATCCTAGACAAAAATGCAGGAAAGCTTGTTAAGTCGATAGCTTCTTGGAAGACACTTAGCAAGCAGCATGCTCATACAAAGGGTGGTGGAATTGTTCATACGGCTAGTGATAATCTTCTTGTTGGACCTGATGCTGTGGAAACTTATGAAAAAGAGGATTTTTCTACAGTACAGGAGTCAATAGATAATGTCTTTGAAAAGCAGGAGAAGACATCGCAGAAGCTAAAGAAAAGCGATATAATTACATATTTTACAGGTATTAGAGCTGCTACATTTGAAGAAGATTTTATTTTAGAAAGAGGCAGAAAAACAGAAAATCTTATTCACTGCGCGGGGATACAGTCACCAGGACTTACAACGGCACCTGCAGTTGCAATTGATATTGCTAAGATGAGCGTTGAGCTTCTTAACGAGCTTGGATGTGCTGTATCAGAAAATAAGAACTTTAATCCTATAAGAAAGGGAATACCTAAAGTTGCGAAACTACCATATGAGAAGCGAGAAGCTTTGATAAAGGAGAATCCCGATTATGGTCAGATTGTTTGCAGATGCGAGGAAATCAGTCGAGGTGAGATTATAGATGCTCTTCATTCTCCTCTTGGTGTTCATACAGTTGATGGTGTCAAGAAGAGAGTTAGACCAGGTATGGGAAGATGCCAGGGAGGCTTCTGCATGCCTCTTGTAAGCAAAATTATAAGCGAGGAGCTTGGAATTCCCATTGAAGAAGTATATAAGGGAAATAGCAGATCTAATATAACTTTTGGAAAAACAAAGCAGGGGGCAAAGTAATGATAAAAGGCGGGAAATATGATGTTGTTGTAATAGGCGGCGGACCTGCGGGACTTGCTGCTGCAATAGAAGCTGACAAGTGCGGCTCAAAAGTTCTTTTGATTGAGCGTGAAGTAAGGCTAGGAGGAATACTTAAGCAGTGCATCCATGATGGTTTTGGACTTGTTAGATTTGGTGAAAAGCTTTCAGGACCGGAATATGTTGAGCGTTTTATAAAAGAATTTCATCATCGTAATATAGATTATATGACGATGACATTTGTCACTGAGATAAAGAAAAATGACGGGGAGTTTGAGCTTGTTCTTGTAAGTAAGGATGGACTTATTCAGTGTGAAGCCCTAAGCATAGTGCTTGCAACAGGATGTAGAGAAAGGACAGCAAAGCAAGTTTCGATTCATGGAACTAGACCCTCAGGTGTTTTTACAGCGGGGACAGCACAGAATTATGTCAATGTGTTAGGTCAGATGCCTGTGAAGAAATGCGTTATACTAGGTAGTGGAGATATTGGTCTTATAATGGCAAGAAGATTGACATTAGAGGGTGCTGAGGTTATCGGAGTATACGAGGCAAAGAGCACACCATCAGGTCTTACAAGAAATATCGTTCAGTGTCTTGAGGATTTTGATATTCCGCTTCATCTATCTCATACGGTTACAAGACTCTTTGGTCATGATAGGCTTACGGCAGTTGAAATCAGTGAGGTAGATAGCAACATGAAGCCCCTTCCAGGTACACAGCAGATTGTTGAGTGTGATTCACTTATACTTTCTGTTGGACTTATTCCAGAAAATGAGATTGCAGCAAGTATTGGTGTCTCAATTGATAAGAGAACAAAGGGTCCTCTCTGCAATCAGAAGCTTATGACAGATGTAGATGGTGTATTTTCATGTGGAAATGCTCTTCATGTAAATGATCTTGTTGATTATGTATCAGAAAGTGGA
The DNA here is from genome assembly GCA_963558075.1 of uncultured Clostridia bacterium. Taxonomy (GTDB): domain Bacteria; phylum Bacillota; class Clostridia; order Peptostreptococcales; family Anaerovoracaceae; genus CALHKP01. Next base: position 2,711 of record CAUWFN010000037.1, read on the forward strand.
GAAATTGCAGGTAGAAATGCGGCAGCATACAGCAAAGAAGCATTGTCAGAAACAGAACATGTTAAGGTTTCGCCAGATATGAGCCTTGGCTACATTGTTCCACAGAAGCTAGAATATACAAAAGGAGGAAATCCGGGAAAAGCAGTCTTTTTCTTTAGAAGCAGAGATGTATTGGAAGATGTAGAGTTTCAGCTAAAAGCTGGCGGTCAGTTGATTTTTTCGAAGAAATATTCTCATGTGAGACCTCCGGAGATGGAGCGAATAGAAGTTGATTTTGCGAGCATCGGTTTTGATGGAAGAGAGATTGAAGCAGGTCTTGTGAAAAGGGGGATGAGCGAGATATGAAGGAAATGACATGTATAGTATGTCCTAATGGATGCAGGCTTTCTGTCAGTGAGGAAAATGGCGAAATTTCTGTTTTGGGAAATAAGTGTCCGAGAGGGGAAAAGTTTGCTATTCAAGAAATTACAATGCCTATGAGGACAATATGCAGTACTGTAGCAACTGTATTTGAGGATGCACCTGTAGTACCTGTGAGAGTTTCGGAGGAAATCCCGAAGGATAAGATTTTTGACTGTATGGGAGAAATAGATAAGGTTCTTTTGACTGAGCGACTTGCTAGCGGAGACAAAGTTATTGAAAATATTCTAGGCCTTGGGGCTGATGTTATAGTTACAAGTGATGTTTTGAGAGGAGAATTTTGATGAGTAATAAACCTTATGTTGATTTTGAGCCAAAGTGGGTAAAGGAAGCTGCACCAGCGAATAGCTATAGATCTATTTTTAGATGGGGAGATCCGGACTTTGTAAAGTATCCGAAGGAATCTTTGTATAAGATGATGAAGGAACGCTTTGTCATGACTGATGATGATTTCAAGCAGTATTCTGGAAGTATAGGGATGGAAGAGGTAAAACTTGACAGAAAACCTCAGATTGCACAGGAGCACATAGATGCAATGAAAGAAATTGCAGGGGATGATTTTGTAACGACAGAAGATTATCCAAGACTTTCGGTTGCATACGGAAAGACTGGATATGATGCGTTAAGAATGAGAGCAGGTCAAATTGATTCTCTGCCTGATGTTGTAGTTTATCCAGATACTTCTGAGCAGGTTGAGAAAATCGTAGAATATTGTACTAAGCACAACATTCCTCTATATGTATACGGAGGTGGAAGTTCGGTAACAATGGGTGTTGAACCTACAAGAGGCGGTATTTCTCTTGATATGAGAAAGAGATTCAACAAAGTAATTGCATTCAACGAAGTGGATCAGACTATAACTGTGCAAAGTGGTATGTCAGGCCCTCAGCTTGAGGAGGCTCTTAATAATGCACCTGAGAGATTCGGAGCTTCGAGAAGATATACATGCGGACACTTCCCTCAGTCATTTGAATACAGCAGTGTAGGTGGCTGGGTAGTAACAAGAGGAGCCGGTCAGAACAGTACATATTATGGTTGCATTACAGATATTGTAATGGGACAGAAGTATGCAACGCCTATTGGCAATGTAAAAACGAGTGGATACCCAAGAGAGGCAACAGGACCTAATCTTAATCAGATAATGATGGGAAGCGAGGGAACATTTGGCGTGCTTACAGAGGTTACACTTAAGGTGTTCAGATATATGCCAGAAAATAGAAAACGTTTCTCATTTATATTTAAAGACTGGGAGACTGCACAGAAAGCTGCAAGAGAAATGATGCAGTGTGAAGCAGGATTTTCATCTGTGTTTAGACTGTCAGATCCGGAAGAAACAAATTTGATGCTCAGATTGTATAATGTCGATGAGACTCCATTATGGAAGCTTCTAAACTCAAAGGGCTATAAGGACATGGAAAGATGTCTGTTCCTCGGATTTACAGATGGCGAAAAGGGATATTCAAAGAACGTTGCAAAGAATATAAAGAAGATAGCAAAGCAGTTTGGCGGTATGAGTTTGACTTCATTTGTAACAAAGAGCTGGGAAAAGGGAAGATTCAATGACCCTTATCTAAGAGATACTTTGATGGATTTCGGTATTACAACTGATACACTTGAGTGTACTGTAAACTGGTCAAACATGAGCCAGGTTCATAGGGATGTAAGAGAAGTGTGCCATGCTCTTCCTAATACAATCGTTACAACACATATGTCTCATTGCTATCCTCAGGGAGCAAACCTTTATTTCATTTTCATAACGAAAATGGACGATGCAGAGGAATTTAGAAAATATCATGCTACAATACTAGATGCTATACAAAAATCAGGAGCTGCAATGAGCCATCATCACGGAATTGGCAAGATGTTTGGACCTTGGCTAGAGGGAAATCTAGGAAGAACTGAATATGGTGTGTTCAAGGCCCTGAAGAACTACTTTGATAAGGACTATAACATGAATCCGGGAGGAACGCTTGGACTTGACACTCCGGAAGCTGAAAAACATTTCATGCGTGATGATATAAAGTAAGAGTCGCCGAAAGGAGAGTTTTATGGACAGGGAACATGTAGTGCTTGTTTTTGATGTGGGCACGCAGAGTAGCCGAAGCATGCTAGTTGATAGCAAAGGACATGTGCTGGCAATAGAAAAGATGAAACATGAGCCTGCTTATTTTGCTGATAATGTAGACTGGGCAGAGCAGGATGCTGATTACTATTATGATTGTATATGTAAGACTTCGCAAATATGCAAGGAAAAAAATCCTGATCTTTGGAAAAGAATAGAGGCTGTTACAATAACAACTATACGAGATACGGTAGTGTGTGTAGATAAGGAAGGAAAACCGCTGAGAAGGGCGATTTTGTGGCTTGATAAGCGTCTTGCGGAAGGAAGTCCTGTATTTCCTGCTACATCAAAGATAGCTCTTAAGGCTGTGGGAATGGAAAAGACTGCAGACCTTCAGTATAAGAAGTCACACTGCAACTGGATTCGTGAAAATGAACCAGAAATTTGGGCAAAAACAGATAAGTTCTTATTCCTGAGCGGATATTTGATTTATAAGCTGACGGGAAATATGAAGGATGCTAAGGCTAGTATGATAGGGCATATACCATATGATAACAAGAGAAGATGTTGGCAGAAGGCATCGGCTCTTACACGCCCTGTTTTTCCTGTAGAAGAAGAGAAGCTTTGTGAGCTTGCAGAGACGGGAGAAGTCCTTGGATACATAACAGAAAGCATGGAGAATGATAGTGGCATTAAGGCTGGAATTCCAGTAATTGCTTCTGGTTCAGACAAAGCCTGCGAAATCATGGGGCTTGGATGTGTAATGCCAGAAAAAGCCGCAATTGGCCTTGGAACTACAGCAACTATAACCTATATGTCAGACAAATATGTGGAGCCGGAGAGGTTTATTCCTCCTTATGCTGCAGTTATTCCAGGAAGCTATAATCCAGAAATAGAAATTTTCCGTGGCTACTGGCTCATTTCATGGTTCAAAAAAGAATTTGCTGCAAAGGAAGAAGTTAAGGCGAGAGAACTTGGTGTATCTGCAGAGGAGGTTTTGAACAAAGAGCTTTCTGAGATTCCTGCTGGATGCGAAGGTCTTTTGTTTCAGCCATATTTTACACCTAATATAACAATGCCTACAGCAAGAGGTGCAGTTATAGGATTTTCGGATGTTCATACAAGAATACACATATACAGAGCTATTATTGAGGGTATCAACTTTGCTCTTATGGATGGGCTTAAGCTTATGGAAAAGAAGTCTGGAAGAAAGTTTGAGTCTATTTCTGTAGGAGGAGGTGGAGCTCAGAGTGATGAAATCTGTCAGATAACTGCAGATATGTTCGGTGTACCTGTTATAAGAACTCAGTCGTTTGAGGCAACAGGTGTCGGGGCGGCGCTTGCGGCATTTGTAGGAATGGGAGTATTTGACTCCTACGAAGCGGCGGTAAGTGAAATGATTCATATAAAGGATAGCTTTGAGCCTAGAGAAGAAATGACAAAAATATACGATAAGCTATATAATGAAGTGTTTAAGGAAATATACGGAAGGCTATCGCCTCTTTATAAGAAGCTAAGCGATATATATCATACATCTTGATATATAATAGGGTGATTATATGATTAAGAGATTAATATTTATACAGGCTATGCTTTTGGCTTTTCAAAGTCTAGTATATTTTGGATGTGAAATTTTTCAGCACAGGATTCATAACGTAAAGCTTAGAATTGACGATAAGATACCATTTCTTCCATGGAGCGTGATTTTTTACTGCCTTTGGTTTCCACTGATTGCAGTATATCCGCTTGTTGTATACCAGACAGATCAGATACACTACTGCATTTATCTTATGACAATGTTTCTTGAGATTATTTTAAGTGTTTTGTGCTATTTGATTTATCCTACTTCGTTTAGGAGGCCTGTCCCTCCAGATACATTTTGGGGAAATTTTATGAAGCTAATATATCACGGAAGCTACAGAGGATTAAACTGTGCGCCAAGTCTTCACTGTTCTAGCTGTTTTCTGATTATATGGGTTTCCTGTGCATGTGGCGGAATGGAAATGTGGATTCGAGTTTTGACTATTGCAGTAGCTGGTCTAATTGTCTTATCTACAATAACAACAAAGCAGCACACTTTGATTGATGTTCTAACGGCAATACCGCTATTTCTCATATGTAGACTGCTTGGGGGAATTTTAGCAAATCAATTTTATCCTATGATTATTGGGTGGATTGGATAGAAAGAAGTAAATAGTTTAAATGATAAGGGATTAAATGAAAAGGGACTGCTCGCAGTCCCTTGCTTGTTTAGTATAGATTTTTATGAAGCCCTAAAGGCATATGGAAAATGCAATCATATAAATTGCAGCAAAGTATGTTGTGAGCACTATTACGCCAAGTGTGAATGGTGATTTACTACTGAAGTATCTAAATGAAAGTGTAAGGTCAGATGTCCAAAATAAAACCGATGCTGCGCAAAGCAGGATATGCTTTGGTGTGAAGCCTCCTGAAATTACTAGATTTATGCCAAGGCCTAGGAATGCTCCTACTAAGAGGGCATAAACCATGATTGAGCCGTTATATCTTCCGCACTCGAGAATGCCAGAATGCCTAAAGTACCATAGAAGCAGGGCAGTTAGAGGCGAGAGAATAACAGATAGTGAAATATCAAAGCCGATAAGTGTTAGGAAATAGAAACCAAATATTACATGCGCTATTCCAAATGATGCAACTCCAAGTGTGAAATAAGGTTCCTTAAGGCTTATATTGACCTCATCAGAAAGCGCGAGAAGAACATCCCCAAGAGTGCAGAAAATCAATGCAGGCAGTATGTATTTGAGAGTATCCGTATTACCTGATTTTAATGCCATAACAAAAGCGATAATCCATGTGCCTACGCTTAGAGCTGTTTTTACTGTAATATATAGTTTTTGTTTATTGTCGTTTAACATTTTTATTTCCCCCGAATATGAATGTCATAGATGTCTTAGCTCAAAATTAAATTGCCATTTCCACAAAAGCAAGGAAAAGTTTGATTCCGTAGAAGATGATTACAGCTCCGCATATTACGTTGATAATGCGAAGTATTTTGTCTGTGAACTTTGCGCTGAAAAGTGAGAGCACAGTTGAAATTCCAAAGAACCATGTGAAGGATGCACATGCAACGCCAAGTATAAAGTTTGTTTTTTCTCCTGAAGGAAGTGATGCGTTGAAAGCGCCAAGCATCATAGAGCCATCGATTATAGCCTGTGGATTAAACCATGTTACAACGCAGGCTGTGGATATTACCCTGAGAAGCGGAACATTTACCTTGGTTGAGGTGTCCATCGTGTCATGAGCCCGTAGAAGTCCGATACCTATCCATATTACAATAAGGCTTCCTATAAGAAGTATAGCCATCTGGAGTATATCGGATTTTGACATGATTGCGCCTATTCCATAAAAGCATGCAAGAGCTAATGAAACATCAAAGAATACAACTATAAGTGCTGTAAGATAAACTCTGCTTTTTTTCTGGGTAAGCGCCGTATTGATGACAAAAAGATTCTGAAGACCAATAGGTGCAACATATGCAAGCCCCATAGTTAGTCCCTGGATAAAATAAGTCATTATAGCCTCCGATTCGTTTAAAAATATTTTGATTTATGATACAATAATAGCATACTTTTGAGGGTATAATCAAATCAAAAGAACATGATTGTATTAGCAGGAAATAAACCTGTGATAATATTGAAAGGATATTTTATGGCATTTACACATTTACATGTACATACAGAATATAGTCTCCTAGATGGAGCAGCGAGAATCAAAGATATTGTAAAAAAAGCAAAAGAGCTTGGGATGGATTCTCTTGCTATAACTGACCATGGAGTTATGTTCGGTGTTATAGATTTTTATAGGGAATGTAACAGTCAGGGAATCAAGCCTTTGATAGGCTGTGAGGTTTATGTTGCACCTAGAAGAATGTGCGACAAAACACCAGAAAAAGATAAATATCAGAATCACCTTGTTCTGATTGCCGAAAACAATGAAGGATACAAGAATCTTATAAAAATCGTATCAGCGGGATTTAAAGACGGATTTTACTATAAACCGAGAGTAGATAAAGAAGTTCTCAGAGAACACAGCAAAGGAGTTATTGCTCTTTCTGCCTGCCTTGCTGGAAAGATTCCAGGATGCCTGATTAACAGGGATTATGAGGGGGCAAAACGCGAAGCTATAGAGCTAAATGAAATCTTTGGTGATGGAAACTTCTTTCTTGAGCTTCAGGATCAGGGCTTAGATGAAGAAGTCCTTGTAAATGAAGGTCTAGTTAAGCTATCAAAGGAGCTCGGCATACCTATGGTAGCGACAAATGACGTTCACTATGTCAATCAAGCCGATGCAGAGGTTCATGATGTACTTCTTGCAATACAGACTGCTACAACTGTTGACGATGAAAACAGAATGAGATTTCCAAACGATCAGTTTTATCTGAAGAGTGAAGATGAAATGAGAAAAATCTTTGCCTTTGCACCTGATGCGGTAGATAATACAGCAAAAATAGCCGAAAGATGCGATGTGACATTTACCTTTGGTGAGTATCATCTCCCAGAGTTCATACCTCCAGAAGGAAAAACAAATAGTCAGTATCTAAGAGAGCTGTGCCACGAGGGGCTAAAGGCAAGATATAATGAAATAACACCTGATCTTTATGAGCGTCTAGAATATGAGCTTGGAGTAATCGAGTCCATGGGCTATGTGGAATATTTTCTGATAGTATGGGACTTTATTAATTATGCAAAAGAAAATGGTATTGCAGTAGGTCCAGGAAGAGGCTCTGCTGCAGGAAGCATAGTTGCTTATTCCCTTAGAATTACAGATATAGATCCTATTAAGAATTCACTTATCTTTGAGCGTTTTCTAAATCCTGAGCGTGTCAGCATGCCGGATATTGATATTGACTTCTGTATCGAAAGACGCGGAGAGGTTATCGATTATGTAGTCGAAAAATATGGAAAAGAAAACGTTTCCCAGATTATTACCTTTGGTACGATGAAGGCAAAGGCTGCAATCAGAGACGTTGGAAGAGCACTGAATTTGAGCTATGCAGAGGCTGACAGAATAGCAAAAGCTGTTCCGACAGGACAAAAAATAACTCTAAATGATGCACTTGAGCTTAGTCCAGAATTTAAGGCAATGTATGACAGCGAGGAATCAGTTAGAAAAGTTGTCGATATGTCAAAGGCGATAGAAGGAATGCCTAGACATGCTTCCACTCATGCGGCAGGTGTAGTAATATCAAAGCTTCCTTTAGACGAATACGTTCCCCTTTATATGACAGATAAGGGACTTGCAACACAATTCAACATGACTACAATAGAAGAGCTTGGACTTCTCAAGATGGATTTTCTAGGTCTTCGAAATCTGACGGTAATAAGGGATGCTCTTGAGCTTATAAAAGAAAATTACGGAGTAGAAATAGATTTTTCGAAGATGGGATACGAAGACCCTAAGGTTTATGAGACTATATCAAAGGGAAATACAGAAGGTATTTTCCAGCTTGAAAGCGGCGGAATGACATCTTTCATGAAAAACCTTAAACCGACATGCTTCGAAGATGTCGTAGCGGGAATTGCACTTTACAGACCAGGCCCTATGGACTCAATTCCAAAATACATAGAAAACAAACGTCATCCTGAGCAGGTTGAATATGTTACACCTGAGCTTGAACCTATACTTGGGGTAACATATGGATGTCTTGTTTATCAGGAACAGGTTATGCAGATTGTAAGAGATCTTGCAGGCTATAGCTATGGAAGATCTGACCTAGTAAGACGAGCTATGAGTAAGAAAAAAGTAGATGAAATGATGAAGGAAAGACAGTATTTCATCTATGGGAAAAACGATGATGAGGGAAATACTGAAATCAAAGGATGTATCAGAAATGGCATAAGTGCAGAGGCTGCTAGCGCTATATTTGATGATATGGAATCCTTTGCTGAATATGCATTTAACAAATCCCATGCGGTTGCCTATGCAGTACTCGCCTTTCAGACAGGATATCTCAAGACATACTATCCAGTAGAATTTATGGCAGCTCTTATGACAAGTGTTATGGGTGATGCTCATCAGATATCTAAATATATAAGAAACTGTAGGGACATGGGAATTTCGGTTCTTCCTCCTTGCATTAACGAAAGCCAGATGAAGTTCTCTGTAAGCGACGGAAAAATAAGATTTGGTCTTCTTGGAATAAAAGGCGTTGGAGAAGGTGCAATTAAAGCCATTATCAGAGCAAGAGAAGAAAAGGGAGCACCAAAAGACATCTTCAGATTCATCAACAACCTGGAAATTTCAGAGGTAAACAAAAAGGCCGTAGAATCACTTATAAAATCGGGAGCACTCGATTGTCTAAGTCCAAATAGAGCAGCTCACCTTGCTGTATATGAGTCTTTGATGGAGTCAGCGCAGATGAATGCAAGAAAGAATCTTTCTGGACAGATTTCTCTGTTTCAGCTGAACACAGAAGAGATGGATACAGGAGACACATTCTCAAAGCTTCCTGATGTGAAAAACTTTGATAAGGAAATACTTCTTGCGATGGAAAAGGAAACGCTTGGTGTTTATATAACAGACCATCCTCTTAATAGATACGCAGATAGAATCGAAAAAGCTGTTTCTGTATCAAGTGATGACCTGCTGAAAGTCTCAGAAGGTGAAGATATTAATATTCACGATGGCGATGTAGCTGTTATGGCGGGAATGATTACTGGGCTTAAAAAGCTCGTAACAAAGAATAACCGCATGATGGCCTTTGCTGATATGGAGGATTTATACGGCACTGTAGAGGTTGTTATTTTCCCTAACGTATTTGAAAAATGCTCCCAGCTTGTTTCTGAGGATTCCTTTGTTGCAGTGATTGGAAAAATCAATTTCAAAGAAGATGAGATGCCAAAGCTTCTTGCAGATTCAATCATCAGCCTCGATGATGTGACAGAAGATGGAAAAGCAGTATTCGATGAAGGCAAGAAAAACACAGGAGCACCGGAGCACAATAAATACGATTATAAAAGACGTTCTGATGCACCTGTAAAGGTTAGAATTCCAAAAGATGCAGATGAAAAAGAAGTTCTGGAAAAAATAAAGTCTACTATTTCGGAGCACCGAGGAGGCGTGCAGGTTCTGATTTATCTTCAGAATGGAAAGATTATTGGAACAGGAAATGACAAAGGCGTAAGGCCTACACTTGACTTTGCTGAGGCTATGGCCGAAATAGTAGGAAATGCAAATATAAAGATAGAGGAGATTGTGAGATGAAGAGAATAGGTGTACTTACAAGCGGAGGAGATTCTCCGGGCATGAATGCTGCAATCAGAGCAGTCGTAAGATGCGGAATCGATGCAGGTATGGAAGTGTACGGAATTTATAGAGGCTACGAAGGCCTTCTTGATGGCGAAATCAAAGAGATGGACCGTTCCTATGTAGGTGATATTCTGCACAGAGGAGGAACAATCCTAAAAACAGCAAGAAGCAAACGCTTTATGACTGAAGAGGGAAAGAAGCAGGCTCTCGGCATCCTGAAAGCCTTTGGTATTGAAGGTCTTGTTGTAATAGGTGGAGATGGATCACTTCGAGGAGGAGCAGAGCTTTCTGATGAGGGAATAACGGTAATGGGACTTCCTGGAACTATAGATAATGATCTTGGGTATACTGATTATACAATCGGATTTGATACGGCTGTAAATACGGTGCTTGAGTCAATATCAAAGATAAGAGATACGTCTTCTTCTCATGAGAGAACAACTGTAATTGAGGTTATGGGTAGACACTGCGGAGACATTGCTCTTCATGCGGGAATTGCAGGAGGTGCAGAGGCAGTGCTTATTCCGGAAATCGATTTTGATGTAAATGCAGTATGTCGCAAGATTCTTGCCGGCGCAAATAGAGGAAAGCAGCACAGCATAATCATCAATGCGGAAGGATCAGGAATTCCAAGCCAGGAGCTTGTAGAACAGATTCAGGAAAAGACAGGACGAGAAACGAGACTAGTTGTTTTATCATATATCCAAAGGGGCGGTGTCCCTACATTGAGAGACCGCATGCTTGCAACTCTTACAGCGGCAAAGGCTGTAGAATTCCTAAAGAATGACGCAGACAGCAGAGCAATCGGAGTATGTGAGGGTGCAATTCTTTCGATGGATCTTAAAGATGCTGTCGAAATGAAAAACATATTTGATAAGGATATGTATGATCTTGTAGATATTTTGAGTAAATAGGAGATTGATATGTCAGATATAGCTGTAGTATATACAAGTAAATATGGCAGTGCAAAGCAGTATGCTAAGTGGATATGCGAGGATACGGGTGCCGATTTGTTTGAAGCCGATAGCTGCACTCTTGCGGATCTAGCAGATTATTCTGTCGTTGTGTATGGCGGAGGAGTTCATGCAGGCGGAATTGAGGGAATAGAATTTCTGAAAAAGAATATAAAGAAGCTTTCGGGAAAGAAAGTTATTGCTTTTGCTGTTGGAATTAATATTTTTTCTGAAGAGACTCAGGCGCAACTACGCGAGATTAATTTTGTCAAAAAAATGAAAGACATTCCATGCTGGTGCTTTAGAGGTAAATATGAGCCAGAGAGAGTAAAGGGCATAGATAATAAAATCATGGGTTTTGTAAAAAAAATGCTGAGCAAAAAAGGCGATAGAACTGATGAGGAAGAGATGCTCTACAAGGCGATTACAGAAGGCACAGATATGATTGACAGAAATGAAATAAAGCCTCTTGTAGATGAGCTAAAAAGCTTATAGTATGAACTTCTAATAATAGAAGGAAAATAATAAAATGATAAAAAAAGAGCTCCTGTACTTTGCATAGCTGTAATGCAAGGCGCGGGAACTCTTTTTGTGTGAGTCTTTGTGTTTTAGAACCTACTTTTAGTGTACGTACTGGTCGAGCTTTACGAGAAGCGCAAGACGCAAGATTGTCTCAGAGTCTGATATATCGTAACCTGTAATTTCCTCAATCTTTGAAAGCCTGTATAATAGTGTATTTCGGTGCAGGAACATAGCTTCGGCTGTCTGTGCCTTTTTTCCCATATTAGTAACATAGACGCATAGGGTTTCGTAAAGATTAGAGCTATTGTATGTGTCGTATTCTTTTAGGGCTGAGAAATATTTATCTATACATTTTGCAAAGTTCTTGTCTGATTTTAGAGATAAAAGGCTTTGCTCTAGCCTGTTATCTTCTATGGCGGAAACTCTGAAATCTTCAGAATCCTTGTTGAGCCTGTGGGTTTCTTTTATCTTTCCAATTTCAATTGCATCTAAAGCATCCTGAAAAGCCGTATGAAATTCTGTAATTGATTCAACGGAATCAGAAATTCCTATTCTAACAGATAAGCTTGATGAGGAATTTAGATATTCTAAGAGTGATGCGGAAAGACTTTTGACCTGGCAAGTGCCCTTTGATGGTGATGGTGCAGAAGAAGTGTAGTTTTCGTCTGCTGTTATAATTGCAGTGACTCTTTCGCTTCCTGATACGAACCTAGCATTTTTTAGAACAGAGGAAAAGTTTTCCTGTACTTTGTCAGAACTAAATTCTTTCGAACTCTTTTCTTCACGCGAAAATACTATGAGCCTATATGGAGGAAGGGGCCAGTTTAGAGCTTTTGATCGAAGCTTTACAGAATCCTCTGAGTCGTAGTTATTTGTAATCAAATCTAAAAATAGGTAGTCGCTTTTTATTGAAGCATTTTGCTCATCGTATATCGCCTTCATAAGGGGAACTGATATACGGGCGCTCGGCATATCGTTTGGAATAACAATGATAGGAAGATTTATCTCATCTGCTACTTTTACAGCATCAGAAAGAAGGTCTCCTATAAATTTTGTCTTTATGGCAAGACCTGCACATCCTGCGTTATGCATATCATGTATGAGCTTTATCAGGCCCTTAGGACTGTTTCTAAGAGTGTATCCTGTAGTTATCATGAGAAGATTTGGAAGAAGCCATGGCTGTATGTCAGGTACTTCCATGGAGTCGGTATACTGAATTATATTATCTGTGCCGTTTTTTCCGGCAATCAGTTCACATTCTGAAAAGAAATCAAATTTTAATGCATCATTTATTGTTATTGCCATAGTGCTACATAGCAGAAACCTCACCAGAATCTTTGTAAGTTCTCTGCTTTTAGACCTCCTAAAATAAAGTTTACTGTTTTAGTATATATTATATAGAACAAGGAAGGCTCTGTACAGCTTTCGAACCAATTTTGTTGTGCATAATATACGAAAAGTGTGCATGAATTTTAGCGATTATGAATATGTACTAAAATTGTATGAATGTTTAAAATATAGAGAACCAAAACTTTAGGAGGAGAATATGCTAATTAAACAGGTTATTGAACTTTTTGATATTCTTGACGCTCCGGATGCTGACGGAATGAAAGTTAAAGAATATATGCACTCTATAGACAAGGATGCAGATGTAAATGTATATCCACTTGTAGGACCAAAGGGAAAGACCGATATGGTAAGAATAACTATTCCCGGAAGAAACGGAAAACGTGCAGGAAAGGATGCTCCTACAATCGGACTTCTAGGAAGACTTGGAGGACTTGGAGCAAGACCTGAGGTTACAGGATTCGTATCTGATGGAGATGGCGCTCTTGCAGCTCTTGCATGTGCAGCAAAGCTTCTGGATATGAAGAAAAAAGGCGATTTACTAGAGGGTGATGTTATTATTTCAACTCACGTATGCCCTGATGCACCTACTAGAGAGCATCATCCAGTTCCATTTATGGATTCGCCTGTAGAAATGTCACAGGTGAACAGAGAAGAAGTATCAGATGAGCTTGATGCAATTCTTTCTGTTGACACAACAAAGGGAAATAGAATAATCAATAAGAGAGGAATTGCAATTTCAAATACTGTAAAAGAAGGATATGTACTGAAATGTAGCGATGACCTTCTGAATGTGCTTGAGAGAGTTACAGGGGAACTTCCAAGTGTATTTTCCCTAAGCACTCTTGATATAACACCGTACGGAAATAATCTGTACCATATTAACAGCATTCTTCAGCCGGCGACAGCAACCTCAGCACCTACTGTAGGGGTTGCAATAGTTACACAGACACAGGTTGCAGGATGCGCTACAGGAGCTACAAATTTTGCAGATGTAGAGCAGGCGGCAAGATTCATGCTTGAGACAGCAAAGGACTTCGGAAGCGGAAAATGCAGCTTTTATGACAAAGACGAGTTTGACGAGGTTATAAGAAGATATGGCTCTATGAAACATCTCCAGACAGCTGGAAAGGAATAAGTATTGACATCAAAATTGTGAATGTAAGGAGAAACTAAAGGATGAACGAGAAAAAGAAATTTAAAATCCCGCATACGTATGTAATACTCGGTATTATTATCTGTATCGTTGCAGTGCTGACATGGATTGTCCCTGCAGGTGAATTTGACAGAATTGTTGATGAGGAAACAGGCAGAACTCTTGTTGTTGCAGGATCATACCACCAGGTTGAGTCAAATCCTGTAGGTCTGTTTAGACTGTTTACTCTAGTGCAGGAGGCTATGATTGATTCAGCAGGAATCATATTCTTTATCTTCTTTGCATATGCGTTTGTGTATATGCAGATGAAGACTGGTGCTTTTGATGCGGCAGTGGGAGCTATGCTAAGAAAGCTTCACGGCCACAAGAAATTTATAATTCCGCTATTTATGCTTCTGTTTGGCGTATGCGGCTCAACTTTTGGAATGACCGAGGAAACCTTCGGATTTATTCCTGTATTTATGGGTATTGCAATTGCCCTAAGATATGATGCTCTTGTAGGTGCGGCACTAGTTTATGTAGGTGTAATTACTGGTTTTGCGGCATCGACAGTAAATCCGTTTACTGTAGGCGTTGCACAGTCAATTGCAGAACTTCCAATGTACTCAGGACTGTGGTTTAGATGCATTGTATTTGTTGTATTCATTACAGTTTCTATATGGTATGTAATGAGATATGCGAAAAAAGTTCAAAACAGCCCAGAAAAGAGTATTGTAAAAGATGTAGAACTTGGTATGGAAGGTCTTACAGAAGAAGAGCTTATCGCTACAACATTTACAGTGAGACATAAAATCAGCATCATCATATTCCTAATCACAGTTGTTTTGATTATGTTTGGTGCAATTAAGCTAGGATGGTATATCAACCAGATTGCAGGTCTATTTATCGGAATGACACTGCTTGTTGGACTGATTCAGGGTTATAACTTCAGTGAAATCGCTCAGATTTTCATCGAAGCATGCAGAGATATCATGTTTGGTGCTCTTGTATGTGGTTTTGCAAAAGTAATTCTTCTTACAATGCAGGAAGGAATGATTGTAGATACATTCATCAACGCAATTGTAGGTATTGCAGATACAGGATCAAAATACATGTCAGCATTCATGATGCTTATAACTCAGAACTTACTAAACTTCTTCATACCTTCGGGAAGCGGACAGGCAATGACAAGTATGCCTATCATGGTTCCAATTGCCGATATGGTTGAGCTTCCAAGACAGGTTGCAGTACTTGCATATCAGTTCGGTGATGGATTCTCCAACATGATTTGGCCTACATCTGTAGCAACATGGTGTGGAATGATGAGACTTCCAATGGACAAATGGTACAAGTTTGTTCTTCCACTAGGAGGAATTCTGTTTGCAGTTCAGACTATATTTATAATGATTGCAACGGCAATTAATTTCTCATAAAATATAATTTATATTTCAGAAAGGAAAAATCAAAGCTGCTTTTAGCAGCTTTGATATGGCTATAAAATGATAGAAAAAGTAACTCAGGAACTTATGGATGACCTGTGGGCCCTTAATAAATATATCTATGACAACCCTGAGCTTGGTCATCAGGAATTTAAATCAAGCGAAGCTCACATTAAGCTTCTAGAAAAATACGGATTCACTGTTGAGCGCGAGTACAAGGGCGTTAAGACTGGATTCAGAGCAGAGTTTAAGAAGGGAGATAGCAAAAATACAGTAGCATACCTTGCAGAGTATGATGCTCTTCCAAAGGTTGGACACGGCTGCGGACATAACATTTTAGGAACTCTAAGTACAGGAGCTTTTGATGATATTGATGCTGCTCTCATAGCACATCCTTACTGTGAATATGTAAAGAGCGGAATCTCTTTTGCAATCAGAGCGTTCAGATTTACATTCCATGGAAAGTCAGCCCATGCTGCTGCAGTTCCAGAAACAGGAATAAATGCTCTTGATGCTTGCATTGCTACATTTAATAATATAGGTCTTCTAAGACAGCAGATTAGACCAGATGCAAGAATTCACGGAATTATAACAAAGGGAGGAGATTCCATAAATACAATTCCTGACCTTGCAGAGGCAGATTTTTATGTGAGATCAACAAGCCGTTCATACTTAGATGAGCTTAGCGAAAAGGTAGAAAACTGCGCAAAAGCAGGAGCTCTTGCAGCAGGAGCAAAGCTTGAGATTTCCCATTTTGAGGCTGGAAACGACAACCTTATTACAAATAATGCTCTTCAGGATACTCTGACAAAGAACTGGCAGAAGTTAGGTGTTACAGATATTCATGAGGCTGGAGATGCAAATGGATCTACAGATGTTGGTGATGTGAGCCATGTATGTCCTACAATTCATCCTTCATTTAATATTATGGCTGAGGGTGAATTCTATTTAACTCACACAGATAACTTCAGAGAAGCAACTCTAAGAGACCCTGCATATAATTCTCTTAGACTAAATGTTGCAGCAATGGCTATGACAGGACGAGATATTCTTACTACTCCTGAGCTAATTGCAGAAATTAGAAGAGAGTTTGAAGAATCTGTAAGAAACGACTAAAAAAGAAAGTGTATATAATATAAAAGGCTCGCCGTAAGGCGGGCCTTTTGCGGCTCGTGCACTCGGCGAGCGGACAATCTAACATTTAAAATCTGATAGTGCGAATTTTATTTCATTTTTTTTAGGAATTCACAGTAGCATCTGTATCCTTGGTATATATCGGCTTTGCTTGTAACTTCCCATGGGGCATGCATGCTCATTACAGCGATTCCGCTGTCGATTACATTCATTCCGTAGTTTGCAAGGATATATGCTATAGTGCCTCCGCCTCCTTCATCGACTTTGCCTAGCTCTGCAGTCTGAAAACCTACGCCGGCATCATCAAGAATTCTGCGAATCTTAGCTATATATTCTGGGTTTGCATCGTTTGAACCGGATTTTCCACGGGCGCCTGTATATTTGTTGAAAACAATTCCGCGTCCAAAGAAAGCAGCATTTTTCTTTTCGAATACTGAGCTGTAGTTAGGGTCAAATGCAGCGCTTACATCTGATGAGAGCATGTAAGAGTTTCTGAGAGTTCTTCTTAGCAGAATATCTGAATAGTTTCCAGATAAGTTTAGAATTTCCGCAACAGTATCTTCGAAGAATCTTGACTGCATTCCTGTAGCACCTACGCTTCCGATTTCCTCTTTGTCTACGAGAACACATAGAGCTGTACGCTGAGGTTTTTCGGCATCGAGTATTGCAAGAAGTGATGTATAGGCACAAACTCTATCATCCTGTCCATATCCGATTATCATGCTTCTGTCGATTCCAAGGTCTCTTGCCTTTCCTGCAGGAACAACTTCAATTTCCGCAGACAGAAAGTCATCTTCTTCTATATTGTAATTATCTAGAAGAATTTTGAGTACATTATCTTTTACATTGTCTTTTTCTTCTGACTTTATAACCTGACTTGCAAATAGAACGTCAAGAGCTTCAGCCTCCACTACTGCAGAAGCTTTTTTTGACATCTGGTTTGCAGATAAGTGAACGAGAAGATCGGAAATGCAAAATACAGGATCGTCTTCTTTGTCCCCAATAGCTACATCAATAACTGTACCATCCTTTTTTACAATTACGCCGTAGAGAGCAAGTGGAATAGTTACCCACTGATATTTTTTGATGCCACCGTAGTAGTGTGTGTCAAGAAATGCAAGCTCGTCTGATTCGTACAGAGGATTCTGCTTAAGATCAAGTCTTGGTGAGTCAATATGAGCTCCAAGAATATTCATGCCTTTTTCTAGCGGCTCTTCTCCTATTACACCTAGGATAAGGGCTTTGTTCATGAATTCCATATAGAACTTATCGCCTGATGCAAGGGGTTTTGCATTGTTTATGTTTTCGTTAAGGTCGACAAAGCCATGATTTTTGGCCATTTCAACTGATTTTTCTACACAGAGTCTTTCTGTTTTTGCTTCTGATATAAATTTTTTGTAGCCTTCACAGATTTTGTTAAGTTCTACCTGACCTGCATCACAGATTTCAGGCCACATGTTTTTTCTTTCAGCCATTGATTTACCTCCATTAGTCATTATATATCAAAGTATACCACATTTAGCTAATCTCAAATAGTATGTTTTCT
>CAUWFN010000038.1:0-19445 GCA_963558075.1 uncultured Clostridia bacterium
ATACTATAATATTTAATAAAATTGGAAACTATTTTATATTTTAGTAAAATCTTTTATTTTTTTTCTAACTTACTATTGACATTTAAGCTGTGGAAATCCAATCAGTTTTGTAGTAAAATATATATAAATGTATGTATTTTTAACATTAACATAAGGAGAACTACAAATGAGATGTCCATATTGTGAGAATTCAGATACAAAAGTTATTGATTCAAGACCTACAGAAGAAGGTCACGCAATCAGAAGAAGACGTGAATGTGAAAACTGCGGAAGGCGTTTTACAACTTATGAGAAGGTCGAAGAATCTATAATTATGGTAATAAAAAAAGACGGAAGCAGGGAAGCTTTTGATAGAAGCAAGATTCTAAATGGCATAATCAAAGCCTGCGAAAAACGACCTGTATCCATGGCTGAAATTGAAAGTGTAGTAGACAAGATTGAGCGTGGGCTAAATAACATGCTAGAAAAAGAAGTTAAGAGCACTTTCATAGGTGAGCTTGTTATGGAGCGCCTAAAGGAACTTGACGAGGTGGCATATGTCAGATTTGCGTCAGTGTATAGACAGTTTACGGATGTAGGAACATTTATAAGCGAAATAGAATCTTTGATTGGAAATAGAGAGAAGGAGTAGAGATGTACAGAATAGCTGTTGATGGACCGGGAGGAGCCGGTAAAAGCACAATAGCAAAACTTATTGCAAAAGAGAAAAAAATAGACTATATTGACACAGGTGCGATGTATCGAGCTATAGCATACAAGATGCACACAAAAGGCGTAAGTGCAGATGATATTGAGGCGATTGAAGAAGTTCTTGCTGATACAGATATAGACTTTTCTGATGAGAATATATATCTTGATGGCGAAAATGTAAATAGCCTTATCAGAACGCCAGAAATGTCGATGAAGGCCTCTGAGTTTTCGAGTCTTCCTCAGGTTAGAGAAAAGCTTGTTCAGATTCAGAGAAACATGGCTTCGCACAAGAGCGTTATCATGGACGGAAGAGACATAGGCTCTAACGTTTTAAAGGATGCTGAGTACAAGTTTTTCCTAACAGCAGATCCTATGGAGCGTGCAAAGAGAAGATATGACGAGCTCGTTTCAAAGGGTGAGAAAGCAGATCTAGATGAGGTGTACAGGGATATAGTCAGAAGAGACGAAAATGATATTAACCGCAAGATTAATCCTCTTGTTCAGGCGGAGGATGCTGTCCTTGTAGATACAACGCATATGAGCATAGATGAGGTTGTAAATCATATATGTTCGATGATTGACGAAGACTAGCTGATGATTGCACATGTCAGTAAAAAATGATATAATATAAGTTGATATTTTTGTTTAAATTGTTTTGGCACTGGCTGACTGTCTAAATCGGAGGGTTTATGCAGATCAAATCATTGCCTATAAGTGAAAGACCGTTAGAAAAGGCAGAAACAAAAGGAATTCACTCATTAACAAATGCTGAGCTTATCGCTCTTATAATAAGAACTGGAACTGCAGAGGAGTCTGCCATAGGTCTGGCGGAGAAGATTCTTAGCAGATTTCCAGGAGGCTTAAGCGGTTTGGGTGATTTTTTGCCAAAGGAAATAACAGACATAAAAGGCGTTGGACGCTCTAAGGCGGCGGCTCTTTGTGCAGCAGTCGAGCTTGGAAAGCGTATTGCGTCAAGTCCAAAAGAACATATCAGCATAATAAAGGGTGCTGATGATGTCGCCGCATTAATTATGGAACGGCTGAGATACGAAAAAAAGGAGCACTTTGAATGCATACTGCTAGATTCAAAGGGGCATGTGATTTCAATAGAAAAGGTATCAATAGGCGAGCTTTCTAGCACTATCGTTCATCCCAGAGAGGTGTTTAACAGTGCTGTCCGAAAGAGTGCCGCATCAGTAATTTTTGCACATAATCACCCAAGTGGTGATCCTGAACCGAGTCGTGACGATTTGTTGACTACCAGACGGCTTATGGATGCAGGTGAAATACTAGGAATAAAAGTTTTAGACCACATTATAATTGGAGATGGATTTTTTGTCAGCCTGCAAAGCCGAGGGCTAATGGAGGGCTGTGAAACGCAACGGAGGTAAAGAAGAATGTTTAATTTTATGGCAGCAAAGGATATGGGTATAGACCTTGGAACTGCAAATACACTAATATATATCAAAGACAGCGGTATTGTACTGAATGAACCTTCAGTTATCGCACTTGACAACAGAAGAAATGTAACAATAGCTGTAGGCCATGAGGCAAAAGCTATGATTGGAAAATCACCTAGCAATATTTCAGTAGTAAGACCTCTTCAGGATGGTGTTATTTCTGACTTTGATAGAACTGCTGACATGCTTAAGGCTTTTATCGAAAAGGCTGTAGAAGCAAACAAAGTTAAGAATTATAGAGTAGTTGTAGGCGTTCCAAGTGGCGTAACAGAAGTAGAAAAGAGAGCTGTAGAGGAAGTTGTTCGTCAGATGGGCGCAACAGAAGTATATATCCTAGAAGAACCTATGGCTGCTGCAATTGGAGCAGGCCTTGATGTTGATAGCTCAACAGCATGTATGATTGCAGATATCGGTGGAGGTACAACAGATATTGCTATTATTGCTCTTGGCGGAATTGTTGCAAGTACATCAATCAGACATGCCGGAGATAAGTTCAACGATGCTATTATCCAGTACATCAGAAAGCGTTATGCCCTTCTGATTGGAGAAAAGACTGCAGAGCAGCTAAAAATCAAAGCTGGTGCTGCATGTCTTGACATCGACGAAAACGGAGATGAGGTTATTACAACTGTTAAAGCAAGCGGAAGAGATATCATTTCTGGTCTTCCAAAGATTATCGATGTAACTAACAGAGATATCATGTTAGGTCTTCAGGAATCAATCGATATTGTAATCGATGGAATTAAATCAACAATCGAGAAAGCACCACCTGAAATCGCAGCAGATATTGCTGAAAACGGAATCATCCTATCAGGTGGAGGCGGAAGAATTTATAATCTTGACAAGCTTATTGAAAAGAGAACAGGCATGAAGGCAACTGTTGCAGATGATGCTTTCGAGGCTGTTGCTCTTGGAACAGGAATGAGCCTTAACGATATCGAAAAGCTGAAGATTTATGCATCAAGTGTTAAACGCAGATAGTGAAGCAGAAAGAGGCCGAAGATGAGATGGATAAAAGAACATAAACTGATAAGTGTCCTTATCGCTATTCTTGTTGCATCACTCATAATGCTGGGCATTTCTGTTTCTGTAAGAAAATCTGATTCGGGCGGCGGAAACTTTGTTAACAGAATTTATGTTGCCATAGAAAAGCCGATGGTTTCATTTGGAAGAAGCATATCAGAAAATGTAAAGGGAATGTTTTCTTATCGTGAGCTAATGGCAGAGAACAAAGCTCTGAAGGAAGAGAACGAAAAGCTCCAGAAGGAAGTTACTCAGCATGCTTTAAGCGCAAGTGAGCTTGCTGATATGCAGGAGCTCGCAAAAGCGCTTAACTATGATTTCATAAACGGAAGTGAAGATATAGTTACTGCCGATGTTGTTTCTATGGACGGAAACAGATGGACTAATGTTTTCAGTATTGACAGAGGAACTGAAAGTGGAATAAAAAAAGGCAGCATAGTTATATGCGGCGAGGGTCTTGTTGGACGTGTAATCGAGACAGGAAAGAACTGGTCTAAGGTTACATCAGTTATCGACGAGTCAAGCAATATAAGCTTTAAGGTTGATGGAAATCTTAACTTACTTGGTGTCGTAGAAGGGGCAAAGGATGGCAGACTGACAGGATACATGCTTGACAATGGAGCATCTGTATCCAAAGGTGATATGCTTGTAACATCTGGAATGGGAATGTTCCCTGCAGGAATTAGAATAGGACGTATCACAAAAGTATCTATGGACAGCGATAGACAGCTGAAAAAAATAGAAGTTAAGCCTGCAGTTGATTTTAACTCGATGGATAAGGTATCGGTGATAATATGAGATATGTAAAAGCACTTGCGTTTTACGCATTACTGTTTTTTGTGCAGCCTGTACTGGCTGCAATAATACCTGTATTACAGGTTCCGAACCTTGTCGTGTGCGTGACTCTTATGTACATGCTCCTAAAAAACGAGGAGGATTATACTCCGGTAATTGTTGCGGGAGCTGTTTTTTCGATGCTATCAGACATTTGTTACGGTCAGTACGCAGGTGCAGGTACGCTTGCATTTTTAGCCATTGTAGTTTCAGTTTTTGCACTAAAGCACTATATCAATAACGAAAACCGCTTAATGGTAGTTCTTACTATCTGCGGAGCATCTTTGCTTTATAGTCTTGTGTACTGGGCTGTTACTGCTCTATTGGGAAGTCCGTACGGCTTTATCTATTTAATTAAGCACGCGCTGATTTACATGGTAGGTGACCTTGCAGTATGTCTGTGCATATATTTTGCATCTATAGGCAAAATCATACAAGACAGAAGAGATAGGTATTTTAGATGAACAGAGAGATTAGAAAATTTACAAACAGATATAAGCATATTGTAGCCTTCATAGTGGTTCTCATGTTAGTTCTCATTGTGAGGCTCTTTGTTTTAACAGTACCGCAGCATGACAGATGGCTTACAGAAGCTGATGATCAGAGTACAAAGACTGTATATACATCTGCACCGAGGGGCAATATATTTGATAGGAACGGAAACGTTCTCGCTACGAGTAAACAGATATTTGTTGCTAACTTCAGTGCAGGGGCTTTGGAGTCGAAACAGATAAATGATTCTGCGCTACTGCTCATAAACAAGCTTATAGAAAATGGCGATAAATATAACGATGATTTCGCAATCAAAATTGATGATAGCGGAAATTTTTACTATACATATGACAAAGACAAGGCTGAGTGGCTTAAGTCTCATGGATATCCTGAAAACGCAAGTGCTCAGAATGTCTTTGATGTTGTGAGAAATGATTATTGCATTGATCCGGAGCTAGATAGGTTCGATGCTATGGACGTATTGCTGGACAAATACAATGTCTATCTTCCTATAAATGTGAAAACGATGGAATTTGTATATGATCAGCAGATAAAAAATCTTTGGTCGAAGTTTGGATTTTCCGAAAAAGAAATCAAAAAGAATATGAGCGCAGAGGAGTGCTTCCAAAAGCTCAGAAAAAAATACAAGGTAGACAAAAATCTAACTGACGCAGAGGCGAGAAAAATCTTTGTTGTCAGAGATGAAATCGCAAATAACGGATTTAATAGATACACGCCGATTACTATTGCAAGTGGCATATCTGATAAATCTGTAATATATTTTGAGGAAATGGCTGTACCTGGCGTGAGCATCGAGTCTTCGACAGAGAGATATTATCCTAATGGAAGCGTTGCCAGCCATGTAATCGGATACATGGGTTCGATTTCAGAATCACAGGCCGAAGAGTATGTGAAGGAAAAGGGATATCTTTCAAGTGATTTGATTGGTAAGGATGGAATTGAGCATGCCTTCGAAGCAGACCTTCATGGAACTCCAGGAATAGAGAAAATTCGTGTAAATAGCGGAGGACAGTACGTAAGCACTATTAGCAAGACAAAAGCAGAAAAGGGTTCTGATGTATATCTTTCTTTAGATCTTGGTCTTCAGAAGGTTACAGAGCAGTCTTTAGAAAAGGCTATCAGAGAATCTGATCACAGCGGAAGCGGTGCTGCGGTTGCAATTGATCCAAATACTGGAGAAGTTCTTGCGATGGCAAGCTATCCTGCTTTTGACCTTAACCAGTTTGCAGACGGAATTTCATCTAAGGAATGGGAGTCAGTAAAGCCTTCTAACCCTAGAGATGCGCTTTCTCCTGCACCTTTATATAACAATGCGACTATGACATCTGTTGCACCAGGTTCTACATTCAAGCCAATTACTGCTTTTGCAGCTCTCGAATGTGGACTTGACCCTTACAGACAGATTGTAGACGGAGGCCATATCAACCTCGGAGGTCGATCATTCGGTTGCTCTGCATGGAATGATTATGGTGGAACTCACGGTGCAGAAAATATGGAATGGGGTATAGGAAATTCTTGTAACTACTATTTCTACTGTATCGCAACAAACAAAGACTGGGGAACGGGTGCTTCTCTTGGATACAAAGATGAAATCACAGTCGACAAAATTCTAGATACTGCAACAAAGTTTGGTCTGAATGAGGCTTCTGGAATTGAACTCGGCGAAGTTGTAAGACCTATGGCAGATGAGGCATACAAAATGCGTATGCATAAGCTCGGAGCATGGTCAGCAATATACGAAAAGTCACATACATACTTCTCAAAAGAAGTGTACAGTGACTATGATAGATTATCAAAAAATATTTCAAAGATTACGGATCTCATAGAAGAGAATCCGTCGTATGCAGATCTTGTTAAGTTTATTGACGAGAAAACAGAAGTAAAAGACAGCCAGGTCGAAGCCCTTGCATCTATGGTAAAGTTTGACTACTTTAACATGGCTAAATGGACAACGGCCGATGCATTTAATACATCTATCGGACAGGGATACAATGCATATACACCTGTTCAGATGGCAAGATTTGTAGGAGCTATAGCAAATGGCGGAACACTTAATGACCTTAGACTTCTTTATGGAGTAGAAGGACAGGGCAAAGCGGGAATCAAAAATCCAAAGGCTGTAGATATAAGTGAAGAGCACAGAAAAGCAGTTGTTACTGGTATGAAGCGAGTATGCTCAAGCGGTACACTTGCATCATTTTACTCAAACTTCCCTGTGGAAGTAGCAGGAAAAACAGGAACTGCCGAATATCAGGGTGTTAAGCAGCCAAAGGATGAGGTTGAGTTTGTTAAATCTCATCTAGGATCGCTAAATGCAGCAGCAGGAGCTTCTGTAACGTGGGATCAGGTTGCAGCGAAGATGAAAGAGCTAATGCTTGACGACCCTAAGTCTTATCCGACAGAAAACGATGCTGTTGATACAGCTGTGTTTGAAGCCAGCGATCATAAGATTACCCAAAGTAGCATCAACAGCCTAAAGGGGACATATGACTATTTCTCATGGACTGTAGCATTTGCTCCGGCAGATAAACCGGAGATTGCAGTTGTAGTAATGCTTGTAGAAGGTGGTTTTTCTTCGACAGCTGCACCTGTAACAAAAGATGTAATCTCACATTATCTTGGCGTGAACAAATCTGATAAGGATAAAGAAGTTCACTACAAAAAGACCGACAATCTCGGCAAAAATGTTATTCAGTAATTTATTTTAGAATGGGGAGGATTTGATGGGCAAGGTTTATTTAGTTGCTTCTGGAAAGGGCGGCACTGGTAAAACTATGTTCGCAGTAAACTTCGGTTCAACACTGGCCAAACGTGGTCATAGCGTTGTAATTGTTGATTTTGATTTAGGACTTAGAAATCTCGATTTATATTTCGGGCTGGAGAATAACGTAGTATATGATGTTTATGATGTGCTTACAGGACTGTGCCGTATAAAGCAGGCTCTGATTCGTGATAAGCGCTTTGATGAGCTATATGTTATGGCTGCTTCACCAGAAAGAAGTGACGGCACGCTAACTCCTCTTCACATGAAAGTTCTGTGTAACAAACTAAAAAATCTTTACGATTATGTAATCATAGATGCACCATCGGGAATTGACGATGGACTTGTGATTGCATCAGCAGGAGCGGACGAGGCGATTATTGTAACAAACCCAGATTATTCTGCGATAAGAGATGCGGATAATCTCGACAGAGAGCTTCAGAAAATGGGAGTGGACAAGAGATGGCTTATCGTCAACAAAGTAATTGCTGAGATGATGGTAAAGGGCTATGCGCCAAAGCTTAGAGACATAATTCTGATGCTAAAACCTGAGCTTGCAGGTGTTATACAGTATGATCGAAACATACAGATTTCAACAAATCTAGGAATGCCTATAGTTCTGAAAAAAGGAACGTACATAGAAGATAATTTCGAGCATATCGCTGACAGAATAACGATAGAAAAAGAGGACGGAGAAGAATAGATTAAAAGATGCAGTGTGCGAAAAGCATACTGCATCTTTGTTTTAGAAATTAATTTTTTTGCTTCGCGTGGCGACGTTTAGGACAAGCCCGACGGCAAGCATGTTTGAAATGATAGACGAACCTCCGTAGCTCATAAACGGAAGAGTGATACCTGTTACAGGCATAAGCCCCATAGTCATAGCGATGTTTTCAAACACCTGGAATGTGAACATTCCGATGACGCCAGCTACAATTAGTGCTCCGTAAAGGTCTGCGGAATCACGTACAATTCTCATCATTCTAATTAGCATAAATGCATAAAGACCTATGATTACAATACCGCCTATTAGGCCGAGTTCTTCTCCAATTACAGAGAAAATAAAGTCACTTGTCTGTACTGGAATAAAATCAAGCTCTTTCTGAGTTCCGTTGAAGAGTCCTTTTCCGAAAAGTCCTCCGGAACCTATTGCTATCTTGGATTGCCATACCTGGAAGTTGCCATCTAGGGCAAGGTTCTCAGGATGCAAAAATGCTTCGATTCTGTCTTTTTGGTATGGCGCCATAACCATGTATGCCACAGGTACAGCTGCAAGAACTAGTGCAAAGAATTTCGCAAAGGCCTTCAAATCTATACCTGCAAAGAAAATCATGACAACCCATATTGCTGCAAAAACAAGGGCGCTTCCGAGGTCTTCCTTTAAAACGATGAGGATAATCGGAGCTGCAACCATTGCAGATTTGATTAAGCAGCGGAAGTTGTAGAGCTCATCCTTGTGTTTGTTCATGTATCCTGCAAGAATCAGTATATACAGGATTTTTACAATCTCTGAAGGCTGAACTGTTGTAACCCCCAGATTAATCCATGAACGTGCGCCGAACTGCTCTATACCAAGACCGGGTATGTATACCAGGAACAGCAAAATAAGAGAAAGTATGTAGAGCTGTTTCTGAAAATCCTGGAAGATATTATAGTTGAAACGAAGCATCACATATATGGCTACTGCGCCAATAATATATGCAATTGCCTGAACGATAACGCTTCGCGAAAAGAATCCGGTACTGATGGTGGTACTTCCTATCATGAGTATACTTACGATACCCAAAACCGCTACAGTAGCACATATAGGTTTGTCAACGTTTTTGTAAATAGTAGAAAAATTGTTCATAGTTTTCCCCCTCTTGACCTTGACATAATGTTGCTCTAAACATTATAATATATCTTGTGTAAATATGGCAAGTTTTTATTATGTAATGCAATTTTTAAATGAAAACATATATTAAATGGTAAACATATTAAATACGAAAAGGAGGTGCTTTAATGTCTCCAGCGAGTTGGATAATAGTTGTTATTGTCTGCATAGTTACATTAGTTTTAGGACTATTTATTGGATATATTTACAGAAAGAATGTCGGAGAAAAGATTATAGGCAGTGCCGAGCAGAAGGCAAAAAACCTTGTTCTTGACGCCGAAAAGAAATCCGAAACTATTAGAAAAGAGATTACATTAGAAGCAAAAGAAGAAGCACATCGTATGAGAAACGATGTGGACAAGGAAGTCAGAGAAAGACGAAGTGAAATTCAACGTTCAGAGCGTAGACTGATTCAGAAGGAAGAAGCAGTTGATAGAAAGCTCGAAAACATTGAGAAAAAAGAAGAACGCATTACAAAGTATGAACAGGAAATCACAGAGAAGAAGGAAGAACTCGATCGTTTCCTGGAAAAACAGATTTTAGAACTTGAGAAAATATCCGGTTTAACTGCAGAAGAAGCGAAAGCAATTCTTCTGGACGAAATCGAAAAGGATGTTCGTCACGATGCATCACTTATGATTAAGGACATCGAGTCCAAGGCAAAAGAAGATGCCGACAAGAGAGCCAAAGAAATCATCACAGGTGCTATTCAGCGCTGTGCGGCAGATCACGTTGCTGAAAGTACAGTATCTGTAGTTGCACTGCCAAATGATGAGATGAAAGGTCGTATTATCGGAAGAGAAGGCCGTAATATTAGAGCCATTGAAACACTGACAGGTGTTGATCTTATTATAGATGATACACCTGAGGCCGTAATCATTTCCGGATTCGACCCTGTAAGACGTGAAATCGCAAGAGTTGCGCTAGAAAAGCTTATCGTTGACGGCAGAATACATCCAGCAAGAATCGAAGAAATGGTAGAAAAAGCCGAAAAAGAAGTAAACAAAATCATCAAAGAAGAAGGTGAAAGAGCAACATTTGAAGTTGGTATTCACAATCTTCACCCTGAGCTTGTAAGACTTCTCGGCAGACTGAAATATAGAACTTCATATGGACAGAATGTGCTTAACCACTCAATCGAGGTTGCTCACCTTGCAGGTCTTATGGCAGGAGAGCTTGGTCTTGACAGCAAGCTTGCAAAGAGAGCTGGACTTCTTCATGATATTGGTAAGGCATTAGACCATGAATATGAAGGTACTCATGTTGATATCGGTATTTCAGTTCTTAAGAAATACAAGGAATCAGAAGCTGTTATAAACGGTATGGCAGCACACCACGGCGATTATGAGCCAAAGAGCCTCGAAGCCGTACTGATTGCGGCTGCAGACGCACTTTCTGCAGCAAGACCGGGAGCAAGAAGAGAAACTTTAGATGCTTATATCAAGCGTTTAGAAAAACTTGAAGAAATTGCAAATACAACTCCGGGAGTTGACAAGTCATTTGCTATTCAGGCCGGCAGAGAAATCAGAATCATTGTTCACCCAGACGAAATCAATGATGAGGGAACTGCACTTCTTGCAAGAGAAATTGCAAAGAAGATTGAGTCAGAGCTTGAATATCCGGGTCAGATTAAGGTCAATGTTGTTAG
Organism: uncultured Clostridia bacterium; assembly: GCA_963558075.1. Classification (GTDB taxonomy): domain Bacteria; phylum Bacillota; class Clostridia; order Peptostreptococcales; family Anaerovoracaceae; genus CALHKP01. Next base: position 10,803 of record CAUWFN010000038.1, read on the forward strand.
AGAAACTAGAGCAATTGACTACGCAAAATAACTGCCAATTAAAGCTAATTTTAAAGCTCCCCATTTTTATGGGGAGTTTTTAGGTGTTACGGGAAAGCGTGTGTAATAATAATCAGGAGATGAACATGGAAAATTTGACAATTGATGCAAAGAAATTCTTCTACAAAAGAATGGTCACTGTTGCATTCCCTGTTGTTATCCAGAATCTCATAAGTATCGGGCTTAATATGGCAGATACGCTGATGATTGGAAAGCTTGGAGAAATCGAGCTTGCAGCAGCAGGAGCAGCAAACCAGATTTTTAATATATTTACGACAGTTCTTTTTGGACTGTTCAGCGGAGCGGCCGTATTTGTGGCTCAGTACTGGGGAGCAAAGGATATAGCAAGTATTCGTAAGATTATTGGCTTTGATATTGTAATCGGACTAATGCTTTCTATGGTTTTCTTTGTTGGTATACAGTTTGGAGCACCACAGATAATAGGAATTTTCGCAAAGGACCCAGAGGTTATAGAATATGGATGTGATTATATCAGGATCGTTGTTTTTTCCTACATAGTCACGGCTGTTTCATTTACTCTGAGCTTTAATTCCAGGTCGATACAGATTCTAAAGGCGCCTACTATAATAAGTGCTGTAGCCCTTGTGATAAACGTAGTTTTGAACTATATACTTATATATGGAGCAGGTCCTATGCCGATGCTTGGAATCAAAGGCGCGGCTTATGCAACTTTGATTGCGCGTATATGCGAGCTAATAATGCTTATAGGATATATTTACTTTTCAAAGGGTCATCCTCTTCATGCTCACCTAAGTGAGATTTTCAGAAATGATCCGAGACTTTACAGGCATATGCTTAAGCTTGCTCTTCCTGTTGTCGTAAGCGAAGGTGGTTGGTCAATCGGTATGGCACTTGTATTTGCTGTATATGGCAAAATCGGAGCATCGGCCCTTGCCGTTGTACAGGTAGGTACAGTTACATGCCAGCTTTTCCAGAGCCTCTTCTTTGGTCTTGGAAACGGGTCTGCTGTAATAATTGGTGAGACTCTCGGAATGGGCGACAAAAAAATGGCATACGAGCATACTAAGAGAATCCTTGTAATAGCATGTATTTTCAACGTGCTTATGGTAATCTTTGTTCTTAGCGTGATAAAGCCTGTTGCGCAGATTTACGATTTTAACAAAGAGACTACAGAGATGCTTATTCCTACGATGACAGTATTTGCATTTACGATGGTGCCAAGAATGTTCACTTACGTAATCCAGTGCGGTATACTCAGAGCAGGCGGAGATACTGTTTTCTGCATGGCGACAGAAATTTTCAGTAACCTGTTCCTTGAGCTGACATTAGCTTACGTAAGCGTTATGATTCTTCACTGGCCTCTTCACATGTGCATCGCTCTTGCATCAATTGGAAATATATTCAAAACAACAGTACAGTATATTAGGTACAGAAGCAAAAAATGGATAAACATTGTAATATAACAAAAGAGGTAAATGATGAACGTTTATTTGGACAATAGTGCTACAACAAGAGTATATGAGTCTGCATGCCAAAAGATGATGGAGGTAATGACAGAGGACTTTGGAAATCCGTCTGCCTTACATACTATGGGACTTGCAGCAGAGAAGAGACTTAGAGTAGCAAGAAAAGAAATATCAAAGACTTTCGGTTCAAGGGAAGATGAGGTAATATTTACTTCATGCGGAACAGAAAGTGATAACACTGCAATATATGGAGCCGCACATGCAAGAAAGCATGAAGGCAGAGAAATAATCACAACAAAGGTAGAGCATCCTGCAGTTCTTGAGGTATTCAAAAAGCTTTCTAGTGAAGGCTTTGATGTGAAATATATAGGAGTAGATAAACAATGCAATATCGATATGCAGGAGCTAAAAGAAGCAGTTACGGACAACACTACGCTTATAAGTGTTATGACTGTAAACAATGAGACTGGTACGATTATGCCTATAAGAGAGATAAAAGACATATGCAAGAATGCTACTCTTCATACTGATGCAGTTCAGGCAATGGGAAAAATCGATATATCAGCTACAGGTGCTGACATGATTTCTGTAAGCGGCCACAAGATTCACGGTCCGAAAGGTATTGGGGCTCTTTATGTCAAGAAGGGAACAAAGCTACCGCCTTTTGTTATAGGAGGAGGACAGGAGTCAGGCATGAGATCAGGCACAGAAAATATGCCAGGTATATGTGGTTTTGCTGAGGCAGCAAAGATCTGCAGGGAGAATTTTGATCAGAGAACTTCACAGATGAAGAAAGTAAGAAAGTATCTTCTCGATGGAATTTGTGACACTATAGAAGATGTTGTTATAAACAGCCCTGTTGACGGATGCCCGTCTGTCCTGAATGTATCTTTTTTAGGTACAAGAGGGGAAGTTATACTGCACACACTTGAACAGGATGGTATAATGGTATCAACAGGTTCTGCTTGTTCTTCCGGTAAGAAAGGCAGAAGTCATGTTCTGACAGCTATGGGGCTGTCTGATAAGGAGATAGAAGGCGCTGTGAGATTCAGCTTCAGTGAGTTTAACACGATAGAGGAGATGGACTACGTGATTGAGAAGCTGAGTGCGGCAGTCAAGCGATTTAGAAAGTTTGGATCATTCAGATAGGAGATTAACATGAACGAACAGAATATTTTTATAGTAAGATGCGGTGAGGTTGCCCTAAAAGGCATGAACAAGCCTTATTTCGAAAGAATGCTCGCAGAACGCATCAGAAACAGAATAAGAGCAAAGGGTTTTTCGCCTGTAGAAGTTAAACGCCATGAGGGTCTAATCTATGTAAGAGCCGACAAAGCTATAGATAGCGAAGCTCTTGTTAAGGAAATTTCAAAAGTATTTGGAGTTGCATCAATCAGCCCAGCTGTAGAGGCAGAAAGTGACCTTGACAAGATCGGTGAAGAGGCAGTCAAGTATATGCTTGATCTCATAGAGAAAAAGGGAATCAAAACATTCAAGGTTGAGGCTAAGAGAGCTGACAAAAATTTCCCTGTAAAATCACCTGAGATTGCAAGAATCATCGGAGCAAAAGTTTTGATTGGCTGCAAAGTACTTAAGGTAGATGTGCACAACCCAGACTGCCATCTCTTTGTTGATGTAAGACATGACAAATCATATATATATCAGCAGAAGATTCAGGGCTTTGGAGGACTTCCTCTTGGAACAAACGGAAAAGGTCTTGTGCTTCTTTCTGGCGGAATCGATAGCCCTGTTGCGGCATGGATGATGGCAAAGAGAGGTATGATGATAGAAGCTGTACATTTCCATTCATATCCTTATACATCACCAAGAGCTCAGGAAAAGGTGGAAGATTTAGCAAGAATCGTTGCATCATACTGTGGTAGATTTAAAATGCATGTCATCAATCTTCTTCCAATACAGGAACAGATTGTTGCAAACTGCCCAGAAGAGGAAACTACAATTCTCGTAAGACGTTTTATGATGAAGATTGCAGAGAAAATTGCAGAAAAGAACGGCTGTATGATGCTTATAACAGGGGAAAATCTCGGTCAGGTTGCAAGCCAGACTGCAGAGGCACTAGTTGTAACAGATAACAGCGTTAAGCTTCCTGTAATGAGACCTCTCATTGCGATGGACAAGGTTGATATAATGGAAAAGGCTGAGGAAATAGGAACCTTCGAAACTTCTATTCAGCCATATGAGGATTGCTGCACTGTATTTTTACCAAAGCATCCATCAACAAAACCTCAGCTGAGCAAAATCGAACATTCAGAAAGCCTTCTAGATGTAGATGCTCTAGTAGAGGCTGCTGTAAACTCAGAAGAAATAATCGATATAAGACCTGAATTTTAAGCGCTGAGCTAATGCAGGAGTAATCTTATAAATGTGTCTTTCTTACCTAGACGAAACGCACAATTTGTAAATAGAGCACGATAATTTGCGTTATTTGTGCTTTTATTTAAAAACCACTTGCAAAAGTATGCTAAAAGTGGTTTACTATATATGTACGCTGTTATTTTTATAACAAAGCTTACATTACCAGAACGGTTTATAATTTTCCTTCACATAAGAAGGACCGTTATTATAATTTAAGGAGGCATATACATGAACTTTCAACTGACGAAGGAACAGGAATTCGTAAGAAAAATGGTAAGAGAATTTGCCACTAATGAAGTTGAACCATTAGCTGCAGAAATTGACCAGGAACACAGATTCCCAGTAGAAACTGTAGAAAAAATGGCTAAATACGGCTTATTAGGCATCCCATTCCCTACTGAATACGGTGGAGCAGGTGGAGACCACATCTCATATGCAATCACTGTAGAAGAACTATCAAGAGTTTGCGCTTCAACAGGCGTAATCTGTTCAGCACATACTTCACTATGCTGCTGGCCAATCTTTAACTACGGTACTGAAGATCAGAAGAGAAAATACCTACCTGACTTACTAGCTGGTAAGAAACTAGGTGCTTTCGGTCTAACTGAACCAAACGCTGGTACAGACGCTTCAGGACAGCAGACAAGAGCTGAATTAGTAGACGGAAAATGGATTCTAAACGGATCAAAAGTATTCATCACAAACGGTGGATATGCTGACGTTTTCGTAGTAATGGCTATGACTGATAAGAAAAAGGGTAACCATGGAATCTCTGCTTTCATCGTAGAAAAAACTGATGAAGGATTCTCAATCGGTAAGACTGAAGACAAGATGGGTATCTGTGCATCATCAACTACAGAACTTATCTTCCAGAACTGCGTAATTCCTGAAGACAGACTTCTAGGTTCAGTTGGCGAAGGATTCAAAGTTGCTATGTCAACTCTAGACGGTGGACGTATCGGAATCGCTTCACAGGCTCTAGGTATCGCTCAGGGTGCATTTGATGTAACAGTTGATTACATGAACGCTAGAAAACAGTTCGGTAAGAAACTTTCACAGATGCAGGCTCTTCAGTTTGAAATGGCTGACCTAAAGACAAGAATCGAAGCTGCAAGACTACTTATTTACAAAGCTGCAGACATGAAAGACAAGCATATGAAGTACGGCGAAGCTGCTGCTATGGCTAAACTATTTGCTGCTGAAACTGCAATGAAGGTAACTACTAAGTGCGTTCAGTTCCACGGTGGATACGGATACACTAAGGACTACCCTGTTGAAAGAATGATGAGAGATGCTAAGATCACTGAAATCTATGAAGGAACTTCAGAAGTTCAGAAGATGGTTATCGCAGGACAGACTTTCAAAAAATAAAATTGTAGGAGGAAATAGAAATGGCATTTAAGATTATCGTATGCGCAAAACAGGTACCAGATACAAACGTTATCAAAATCAACCCTAAAACTGGTACTCTAATCAGAGATGGCGTTCCAAGTATTCTAAACCACGACGACGCTAATGCTCTTGAAGAAGCTTTAAAGATTAAGGATAAACATCCTGATACACATATTACAGTTGTTACTATGGGACCTCCACAGGCTAACGATCTTCTGTTCGAATGTATCGCTATGGGCGCTGACGAAGGTGTTCTAGTATCAGATAGAGCTGTTGGTGGATCAGACACATGGGCTACTTCAAACACTCTAGAAGCTGCTATCAGAAAGATCGGCGATTTCGATCTTATCTTTGCTGGTAGACAGGCTATCGACGGAGACACTGCTCAGGTTGGACCACAGATCGCAGAAAAACTTCACCTGCCTCAGGTTACATATGTTGAAGAATTTGAAATTGATGACAACATGAAAGACATCACTGTTAAGAGACAGTTAGAAGATGGATATGAAATCATCAAACTTCAGACTCCATGTATGCTTACAGCTATCAAAGAACTTAACACTCCAAGATACATGACTATGGAAGGAATCTTCGCTGACAAGAAGATGACTACTTGGAACGCTAAGGATATCGGCGTAGACCTAACAATGGTTGGTCTAGAAGCTTCTCCAACAAACGTATTCAGATCATTCACACCTGCACCAAAGGGAAAAGGTGTTGTTCTTGAAGGAGATACAGAAAAAGAAATTGCTGATAAACTTTTAGTTAGCCTAAAAGCTAAGCACGTAATCTAATTTAGAGGAGGAAGACAATGGCTATTAAAATTTTAAAAGATAAATGTAAAGGTTGTACACTTTGCACAAAAGCATGTCCTTTCGGTGCTTTAAGCATGGGCAAAGATGGAGACAGAAAGATTGCAGTAGTAGATGAAGGAAAATGTACAAACTGTAATGCTTGTGTTTCAAAGTGTAACTTTGAAGCTATCGAATCAGCTCCAGAAGCTGAAGCTGTTGACCTAAGTGACTACAAACACATCTGGGTATTCGCAGAACAGAGAGATGGCAAATTAATGGACGTAGCTCTAGAACTTATCGGTGAAGGCTACAGACTTGCAAAAGAAATCAGTGATGATACTCAGCTTTGCGCTGTTATCGTTGGTGATGGAATTGATCATCTTGCAAAAGAATGTTTCGAATACGGTGCTGAAAAAGTATACCTAATTCAGGACCCACTTCTAAAGAACTATACAACTGATGGTTACACAAAAGTAATCAACGATGCTATCGAAGAATACAAACCTGAAATCGTTCTTTACGGTGCTACTCACATCGGTAGAGACCTTGCTCCAAGAATCGCTGGTAGATGCAACACTGGTCTAACAGCTGACTGTACAAGACTTGACGTTAAGGTTTCAAGCTACATCGAATTTGCTAAGAAGAACACAACTCTTGACACTTCAAGCTTAGACCCTAACGATCCATCAACTGGAATCAAGCAGACTCGTCCAGCATTCGGTGGTAACCTAATGGCTACAATCGTTTGCCCTAAGACAAGACCTCAGATGTCAACAGTAAGACCTGGCGTTATGTCAAAGAGAGAACCTGTTCCAGGAGCAACTGGTGAAATCGTAAATGTTAAGCCTGCTATCGAAGCTGCTGACATCAGAACTCAGGTTGTAGAAGTTGTTAAATCAGCTAAAGAATTAGTATCACTAACAGATGCTGATATCATCGTTGCTGGTGGTAGAGGACTTGGCGATGCTGAAGGATTCAAACTATTAGATGAATTCGCAGAAAAAATCGGTGGCGTAACTGCTGCATCAAGAGCTGCTGTAGATTCAGGCTGGATCGATCACTCAAGACAGGTTGGACAGACTGGTACAACAGTTAAACCAAACATCTACTTTGCATGTGGTATCTCAGGAGCTATCCAGCACCTAGCTGGTATGCAGACTTCAGACATCATTGTTGCTATCAACAAGGATCCTGATGCTCCTATCTTCGAAGTTGCTGACTACGGCATCGTTGGAGACCTATACAAAGTAATCCCTGCTCTAATCGAAGAATGGGATAACGCTGAAGCTCTATTTGAAGCATCAGAAAAATAAATCATAATTGATTTCTAAAGAGACAGATTAAATTCTGTCTCTTTTTTTAACAAAAAAATATATGCAAGGGATAGCCTTACGAAAAAAATATTTACAAAACGAAGATATATGTTGAATTTATCTGTGCAGATGTGATATTATTGTAGACCGGAGGTTTTATTATGACATTAAACGATGAAAATAAAAATTTTTACAGAAAAATGATTTTGATTGGAGTTCCGGTCGTATTTCAGAATCTGATAAGTCTGGGACTCAACCTTATAGACACACTTATGATTGGTATGCTCGGAGAAAAGGAGCTTGCGGCAGTAGGTGCAGCAAACCAGGTGTATTTCATATTCACAGTATCTCTTTTTGGTCTGTTTAGCGGTGCAGCTGTATATACGGCACAGTACTGGGGTGCACGAGACTTGAAAGGTGTACAGAAGATGCTTGGAATTGACTACCTGGTAGGATTCATCTTTGCACTTTCTGTTTCCATATGTGCATATGTATTTGCATATCAGATTATAGGTCTGTTTACTAAGGATAGCGAGGTTATAGAGCTCGGTGTAGGATATATACGAATCGCATGCATTTCATATACGTTTTCGGCTTTGACCTATTCTATATCGTATAATTCAAGAGCGATACAAGATCTCATGGTTCCTACAATAATAAATGCGGTAGCCCTTGGTATCAACGCTTTGCTTAATTATCTTCTGATATTTGGAGCATTTGGTTTCCCACAACTCGGTGTAAAAGGTGCAGCTGTTGCAACACTTACAGCCCGCGTCATTGAATTTATATCGATGATTGTATATATCTATACGAGAAAAGAGCACCCATTCAAAACAGGATTTTCGAATTTGTTTGGATTTGACATGAAGATGTTTAAGACTGTTATGAAAACTGCTATTCCTGTAGTATTTACAGAAGGAAGCTGGTCAGTATCTGTTGCACTCATCTTTGCAGCCTACGGAAAGCTTGGAACTTCAGCTCTTGCAGTTGCTCAGGTTTCGAATGTAGTATCAGAGCTACTTCAGTCAGTATATTTTGGAGTAGGTAATGCTACAGCTATGATAATAGGAGAAATATTGGGCCAGGGCCGCAAGGATACTGCCTTTAGATATGGAAAGAAATCAGTTAATATCGTATGGGTTTTAAACATTGTTATGACATTATTTATGATTGCAATAGCAAAACCTGTTGCAGGAGTATATAATTTCAGTGGCGAGACGAATGTTCTCTTGATAAAAACTTTGATTATGATGGCACTACTGATTACACCAAAGATGCTCG
>CAUWFN010000039.1:0-18028 GCA_963558075.1 uncultured Clostridia bacterium
TTGATAAAGCTGTCATCGTTATGGACAATCATCGCTGCATTGATGATTTTTTTATAATTTAGTTCTTTATATAAAAAATCAAATATACTATACAATTTAATCGATGAAGTCCTAAAAATCTTGTTCCCTATCATATAGTCAAGTCGATCCGCTTTTGTTCGTTTACGATTTACTTTTTTTAAGATTTGATACACAGTAAATGCAGTTTCCTGAATACTATAGATAAGCTCATTTTCTCTATAAACTTTGATAGGAGCTGTTACATAATCAAGCTCTTCATTTGCAAGGAGTGAATTAACCATCATCTTAAGAGAGTTCTTTGACTGCAAAATACGAAAATCAGCATACATAACAAATTCCGTACTTATATCTGTATTTCCAGCATCATCTACAAAAAAAAGATTAGGCATGCTCAAATAAGTCTTTTCAATATATTTTTTTAGAGATTCATCAATAAAAATTATAAATGATGGCATGCATTGGTCATACAAGCTCTGAAGAAGTTCATTTATATTGTCACAAGTGTCTCCTGCATAATTTTCTGTGATAATAACTGATAAAAGCGCATTCTCTATGACACCATCTCGTGTGAAAAGTGATTTTTCTAGCTGAAGGTCAGGATTACGTCTCTTAATAGCGCTCCATGACTCTTCTTTCATTCCCCTTCTCAACTCATTAATCTTGTTTTGCAGGATCTCAAGTGCTTGATTATCCCCTACCCAAAGTTGCCTGTAATAGCCAGAAATAAGACTTACTTCGCAATACCTTACATAAAAAGCTTGCAGAAATTCTTCTGAGCCCAATTTAGATATTATCAACTCTATTGAATCAAGAGCCTTAATCACATCTAAAAGATAAGATGTATTTATCATCTGGGTTGCAGATTTTTCTTCCCAGAAAGGTCTTATCATATACTGATATACGACAGATGGGCATCCCACAATTTTTTTTGATTTGAAAACGCATTCAAACAAAAATAGGGCATCTTCTGCATGTTTAAACTTTCCAAACTTTATATTATATCTTTCCAACATGCTTCGTCTAAAAATCTTATTGCAGACACTGAATGACCATAGCATATCGGGATCTGTTTTACTTATGATTCTTTTCTTCGAAAGCTTAAGCGTATTACCATTTACTCTATATTCGCCAGCTCGCGCCATACTCATGACACCTATAACTATATCTGCATCATTTGAAGAAGCTGTTTTATACATTTTTTCCAGTGCATCTGAAGGAATATAATCATCAGGATCATAAAACACCACAAAACGGCCTCTCGCCTTCGACAGACCAAAATTTCTTGCAGATGCAACACCGCCATTTTCTTTGATAAACGATATGAACCTTTCATCTTCTTCGCAAAATCTATCTATAATTTTCTGCGAATCATCTGGACTTCCGTCATTTACTACTAGGACCTCAAAATTTCTGAAGGTCTGACGCTTTACAGAATCCAGCATCTGTGCTATGTATTTTTCCACGTTATATACAGGTATTATAATCGAAATATCCGGACTCAACGCCCCACCTCCGCTCTATAAATTCAACTCTTAATCTTTAATTTTCGAAGCTTTTATTTTGATTTATCTAAAACTATGCTTTCCAGACCATTACAGTTTTTCCATAAGATTTCTGAATATCCATCTCGAAAGCCTGATTCATATCAGAAATATTTTCCACCTCTATACTCTGGCCTACAAGATATGACAGAAAATCTACGGATTCCGGATGTTCTTTCATAAACTCTACAGTAGCAACGAAATCTTTTCTTCCACTTCTGCTGCTTCCAAAGAATACAAGTCCTTTTTCGAGAATCATTCTTGTATTTACTGGAACAGGGTTCTCACTAACGCCAAGTATGGACACTGTAGCCTCAGGTCTTACTGTGTCTATAATCTGATCTATCGCACGCTGTGAACCTTCACCTCCCACACATTCAAATGCATGGTCAAGCTCAAGCCCTTGCGGTATATCTGCTATGTTATAAGCCTCCTGAACAAATGAGAAATTTTCTAGCTTGTCTTCGTTTTTTCCGAAAACTACAAGCCTTGTATTAGGCAGTCTGTAATGAAGTATCAATGAAACGATAAAAGCAAGGTTACCATCTCCCCATATTCCGATAGCAGCTTTTCTTCCGTGAGCATGCTTCATGAATCTATCTACAGCATGGTATGCAACAGAAATAATCTCTGTAAACGCCATAACCATAGGGTCAAGATTTTCAGGAATATGAACAAGTCTATCAGATGACATATCGACACACTCCTGCATAAATCCGTCAAATCCGCTCGCTCTGAATCGGCTACTTCTAAGGTAGTTTTCTGCAATAAATTCATCAGACTCAACTGGTGTATTTGGAATCATTACAACACAATCACCAGCCTTAAAATCAGGTGAATTACTGTGAACAACAGTACCTATGCCTTCATGAATCAAAGCCATAGGTAACTTCTTTGCAAGAACCTCTGCAGAACGCTTTCCCTGGTAATATCTTTGGTCAGCATTGCATATGCTCAAATGCGTAGGTCTTACAATAACATCTGACTCACTTATATCGATATCAGAAAACTCTATTTCAAATCTTCTTGGTGCCGTGAGTCTATATATGGTGTTTAGCATTCTATATCACCTCTAAGTAGGGATTCTGCGACTGCTATATCATAAGGATACGTAATCTTAATATTATACGTCTCCCCTTTTACAAGATGAACATCTTCGCCTTTCAATACTAGAATCTTTGCCGCATCTGTGAGAATTGCCTTCTCTGAATCTGTCAGCGACTCGTATAAATTCTTAAGCTTTAATGCTTTGAAGCTCTGAGGGGTCTGACCTTGGTAAAGCTTTGATCTATCAGGAATTTCGGAAATTGTAATGCCATCTTCACTTGCAACAATCGTATCTGTAGCAGGAATAACAGTATCGCATGCTCCATATTTTTCGCAGGCTAAAACATTTTCCTCAAGCATTCTGTATGTAACAAAAGGTCTAACAGCATCATGAGTTACAATTATCGTATCCTCATTTAAGTTTCCTTCTGACTCTATATATCTAATAGAATTCATGATAGTCTCATTTCTAGTTTCTCCACCTTCTAGAACTACGATAGAATCAGATTCTCCTGTATATTTCTGCAGGATGCTTTTTGTATATTCTACCCATTTCTTAGGACATAGAATAATAATCTTTTCAAATTCACTGTAAAGGCAGAATTTCTCTACTGTGTGAACAATAATTGGCTTTCCGCCTATATTTAAAAACTGCTTTGGTTTTTCAACATGGCCCATGCGGCTTCCTATGCCGCCTGCCAAAATAACTCCATAAACCATTACACATATACCTCCCTATAACAGCTTTGCCTCATTTGAAGAGCACATATCATATCCGTGTTCTTCATCGTTATTGTCCATAGCAAGAATTATAAATGTCATTAGGCAAACAAAAAATCTGCTGACAATAGTCATAGTCTCAAACATATTAACGGACATAAAGAATATCACCGCAAGGTACCATCCTCCGCATTTCATACTCTTAGCCTCTAGAATTTTCTGAAGCAATGCAGCCATAAATAAAATGAATCCTAGCATACCAGTGCAGTAAATCATAGCAAGGTATCCGTTATGCGTACCCAAATCCGTTTCCTTATATGAACTTACACCGTATTCAATGTCAATCAAATTCTGATATACAAACTCATTTCTGTCATCAATTTCATTTTTTGGACTTCCTACACCTAGTAGCTTATTATCCTGGTGTGCAAAATACCCAGATTTCCATATCCAGTATCTATTTGTACTTGCCTTTTCAAATGCAGTTTCACTTTCAGTAAACTTATACAATCCTGTATCTGCATTATTTGCCATAAATCCATATATGCCACCTGTAGCTAAAAGAGCAACTGCAAAAGCACAGATTACAAGCATTCTTCCCGTAATCTTCTTCTTTGAAATTACTACTATTGCCCAAGCAACAGCGCATGCAAACAGTGACAGCATAGCACTTCTGCATTCAGATAGGTTTACGCAGTATAGTGAAAACAGCATATAAACTACAATAACTAACTTTCTCGCTTTTGTATCGTTTTTACTTATGAGGTTAAATGCAATGATAATCGCAAGAGCTGTCATTATACCAAATGCATTTGGGTTATCATACATAGACGAATACATAACGCCGTTTCTTGATACGAATGTAATGTCTGCAAGAGTTTTTCCAAAACCTGATAAAGTTCCCATTTTCAGGAATATGAAATAAAAAGCTACATTAACAACATTCAAAGCAAAATTGACAACCACATAAAGCTTCATGATTTTTTCTTTACAAAATCTAGAATCAATTATCATTCCGCAGATTACAAACATATAGATACCTTCGAAAAATACTGTTCTTGCGACGCTGTAATCGAAGCCAGAATCTATAAACGTAGCTGTACGAATCACAAAATAAATGATCACAAGAAAACTTGACTTAAACCACTTGATTCTCTCATCCTTTTCTATAACAGCAAGCTTCATAAGCATAACTACTGCCATTACAGCTCCAGCAACACACTCTAATCTGTCAATCCATACCTGTACATATAACCCTGCGATTGAATGATACAGTATAAATAACATCGTATAAGTAAATAAAAGCACATTAAGACTTTTGTCTATAAGCTGCCTTCTCTTTTCTATTTTAGTTAATTCCATCGACATTACCCTCCCCAAATATACACTCTGCAACTTTTTCACATGATTTTCCGTCGCAGGCTTTCATGAATTTATCTCCAAATTTCTTTCTTCTTTCAATCATCATATCGCCTGATTTTATTGCTTTGATAAGATCATCGTAATTATCAGCTGTTTTTCCATATTGGTACTCGCTGAAATCAAAGTAAAAACCTCTTCCTCCATCGTAATTACTAAGATCATATGTAAAGTAAACCACTGGTCTTTCTAAAAGATAATAGTCAAAAATAACCGATGAATAGTCAGTTACAAGAATATCTGTCACAACAAGAATGTCATTCATTTCATCATAATCTGTAAAATCAATAATTCTATCGTCAAGACTTAGGGAAATCTTTCCCAGCTTAATATTATTCTTAACTGCAGGATGCCACTTGACTGCAACTACATATTCATCGCCTAGGTCATCACAGATTTTATCAAGGTTAAGCCTATCAAAATCATAACCTGCGTCCTGCACTCTTGCTCCCCTGTATGTTGGCGCAATCAAAACCAGTTTCTTACCTGAAATCTGAGGATACATACTCTCTAGCCGTTTTCTAGTTTCTGCCTTTTTCGTGATATCAAAGAACATATCCGTTCTAGGTGATCCGATAGCCCTTACCTTTGATAAGTCAATATCAAAGGCCTCTGCAAAACATGCTCTTACAGGCTCTGATGTGACAGATGCATCAGTGTACTTACGATATCCTGTATGGACACCCTTTAGACTATCACCCTCTGATACTCTGCTGAAGCCGAATCTCTTGAAGGCACCAGATCCATGCCAAAGCTGAACAAGCTTCTGATTTTTTCTTACTTTCATCGAAGATGTAATTCCATAAAAATCATCGAGAAATACATACTTTGAAGTTGTAAGAGCTCTATATATTCTGAGACGCTTACCAAAAGCTTCGCGTTTTCTCCTATCTGCCTTGGAAAACACTAAAAGCTCATAGTTCATGTTATTTTCTTTTATATAGTCGTACATAGCCTTAAGATTACCATCTAAATTTTCTCGAGCTTCTGTAAGAAACAAAACGCTATTTTCTCGCAACGGCATAACAAGTCCACCAAGTCTGCTGTAAATAAAGAAAAAAAGTAAATCAAAGGCTTTGAGAATCTTTTGCTTCATAAAATTCCTTTCGTCATATGGTCAAACTTAATCACTTTATTATATCAATTTTTTGTTTTCATTGCAAACCGCGATTTTTATCATGCTAAATAAAAAAGGAAGCGCTTTTTAACGCTTCCTCATCTTTTACATAACGTCTATGTCTCTTACAGCTACAACGTCAACTCCTGATCCAAGTACATCTGAGATAATTACATCCCCTGCTTTTACAGGTGCGTTGATATTCACTGCATTTATTTCTTTCATGCAGTCGAAAATTCCCTTCTTTGGAATTGCTCCTGCTGTTTTTACAGGAACTACAGGAAGAACCCCACCGCTAACCTTAACGGTCGATGTAACAACACGTACAGGAGCTACAGTCTCAGTTCTTGCATAAGCATCCCCTCTTTTGCATGTATTTCCCGTAACATCTGTTACATTTCCATTTTCTAGTGTAACTTCAATCTGACATCCTATAGGACAGCAGATACATGTAAGATTTCTCTTTTCCATTTATTCCGCCTCCTTTATAAATATAGTAACAGGTTTTCCGCCAGAAACCTCAAGTAGCTTTTCTGTGCTGATTTCTAGCTTTTCCATTTCTCCAGGAGCCGCAACAGGTCGTTTTTTCTCTGCGATAAGCTGACCGTTACATTCTGCGCATACTGAGCATTTTTTGTAGACACGTCCTGGTCTGAAGCTTACTGTGAATTTTCCATCTGTTCTTGCAGCCGAAACAGTTGAAGGAACAGTATATCTTACACCTTCTCCGCATTCAATATGAATCACGTTTTCAGGCTCTGCTAAAGTTTCCTTGATATATTTTGCACTGCTGATTCCTGCGTTTTCTCCCTCTTCAGAAACAAAGTCTACAAGGTCGTGAACGTGAAGAACGTTTCCGCATGCAAATATACCATCTATATCGGTCTCAAGACTTTCATCAACAAAAGGTCCATTCGTTACAGGATTAATAACAACACCTGCTTCTCTAGAAAGCTCATTTTCTGGCAGAAGACCTACTGATAGAAGTAGGGTATCACATGAGTAATACTGTTCTGTACCCTTAATAGGTTTTCTATTTTCATCAATTTCAGCGATTACAACACCTGTAACTCTGTCTTTACCCTGAATTTCAACAACAGTATGAGACAGAAGAAGTGGAATATCAAAATCATCAAGACACTGAACAATATTTCTCTTAAGTCCTCCAGAATAAGGCATAACCTCTGCAACGGCTTTGACCTTTGCGCCTTCTAAAGTCATTCTTCTTGCCATAATCAGTCCTATGTCTCCAGAACCGATTATAACAATTTCTTTACCTGGCATTAGACCTTCTATGTTAACCATATGCTGAGCAGTACCTGCTGTATAAACACCTGCAGGTCTATATCCTGGAATGTTTATTGCACCGCGAGGTCTTTCTCTGCAGCCCATAGCAAGAACAATAGCCTTTGCTTTGATTACAGCTGCGCCATCTTCCCTATTGATATAAGTGATTTCTTTTTCTGGCATAACATCGATAACCATAGTCTCAAGCTTGTATTCAATACCTGCCTCATTTACTTTTTCTATATATCTTGCGGCATATTCTGGGCCTGTCAGTTCTTCCTTGAATCTGTGAAGACCGAATCCGTTGTGAATGCACTGGTTCAAAATACCGCCAAGTTTATTATCTCTTTCCAGTATTACCATACTGTCAATTCCATTTTCTTTTGCAGCAAGAGCAGCAGCAAGACCTGCAGGACCCCCACCGATAATTACTAAATCATAATTTTTCATGCGAGAATTCCTTTCTATTTTGTTTTACCTACAAGCATTTCTGAGCCTTTGCCGTTTTTTGTCACATCAAATACAGACATGCCTGTTTCTCTTGCAATTATTTCTATAACCTTAGGACTGCAGAAGCCTGACTGACATCTTCCAGCACCGGCACGAGTTCTTCTCTTGATACCATCCATAGTCATAGCACCTAGAGGTCTGTTGATAGCTTCCATAATCTGGCCTTCTGATACAGTTTCGCATCTACATATGATATTGCCATATTCAGGCTTTTCAATTACAAGCTTACCATACTCTTCAACAGACATATCTTCGATACGTGTAATGCCTTTTCTCTTTCCATTAAAGTCAGGATTTGCCTCTAAATTTAGCTTTTCAGCTATCATGCCAGCAACCATCTTACCTATAGCAGGGCAGCTACTTAGTCCTGGCGACTCAATACCTGCACAGTCATAGAAGTTTTCTGCGTCCTTTACTTCTCCTATAATAAATTCATCACCATCTTCGTGAGCTCTAAGGCCTGCAAACGTTGTGATAACCTGATTTAGAGGTACGTTTTTAACGCTCATTGCAGCCTTTTCTCTTACCTGATCAAGACCATCCTGAGTAATATCAATTCCCTCTTTATCCTCAATATCATAAGCAGTAGGGCCTACGATAAGGTTTCCTTCTACTGTAGGTGATACTAAAACACCTTTTCCAAATTTACCTGGCAAAGCAAAAATTGTGTGTGACACATGGTCTGAAACACGCTTGTCAAGAAGATAGTATTCTCCCTTTCTTGGCGTTATATTAATTTTTTCTTCAGAAACCATGTTATGGAAAACATCAGAATATACTCCGGCTGCATTTACAACACATTTTGCCTCATATACTCCGCCTGACGTTTCTACCTTCCAAAGATCACCGTCTCTGTACACGTTTTTCACTTCTGTATTCAGCTTAAACTCTACTCCGTTTGTACATGCGTTTTCAGCTAGTGCAATGTTTAGATTGAACGGACATACAATTCCAGCACTAGGTGCATAAAGCGCAGCAACAACATCGTCTGCAAGGTTAGGTTCCATTTCAAAGAGCTTTTCTCTGTCCGTAATAACCTCAAGTCCTGGAACACCGTTTGCAATTCCTTTTTCTCTTAGCTCGTGAAGTCTATAAACTTCATCTTCGTTTGTACATACTACAAGAGATCCTGTATTCTTATACAGAAAATCTAATTCCTCTGACAGCTCTTTCATCATACTGCTTCCTTCAACATTGAGCTTAGCCTTCAGGCTACCTGGCTCAGCATCAAAGCCTGCATGCACGATTCCGCTGTTTGCCTTGGATGTGCCGCAGCATACATCCGCTTCCTTTTCGATGACACATACGTCGGATCTGAATCGGGACAGCTCTCTTGCAGTTGCAGAGCCGACAACTCCGGCCCCGATTATGATTACATCATACATATCTACTTAAATCCCCCTACTAAAATAGTAATAATATATTTATTTTAACCTTCGCTTAAGAACATCTGTCATGTATTTGAATTCATCTGTCTTTCTAAACAGAAGAACCATACACAAATTAGGTACTGTCAGGCTTACCATCAGATGAAGAGCAAAGGATATAAATCCTGTTCCACTGACAAAGCTGTCTACAAAAGCAGTAACAGCTAAAATAATTATAAATACAGCAAAGTAACCTGCGTATCTCAGATAATATCTCGATGCAGATTTGTCAAAACCGTATTTATACAGTACATGAGGCTCAATCCATACACATGTAAGAAGTGAGCTTATAATTGTACCGATAAGAACGCCACATACTCCTATATAATTTACGAGAACTACTGAAATAACAAGATTAATCAAAGACTCATAAAGCGGCATGAACTTGTTATACCAGTACAGACCTTTTGCATTTTTGAACGTCTGCACGCTTCCTCTGAGCCCTGTTATATATAACTTCAGCACAATAAAAAATACTATTTCCATGCTGAAAAGATACTTTTCTCCAAGCCATATATCACGTATAAACGGATTCAGCAGGTTGAAAAGACAAACGCATACAAAAACATATAGCCAGAAGTTAATAAAAAGCACGCGGAAAAACGTTCTCTCCTGAACTTCTGCAGATTCTGTAGCCGCAAGATTCCCCACGCTTGCAGAAATAGCATTGAAAAACTTGCTAATAAATGTTGTAACTGCATTAGTTATAGTACAGTAGTTAGTATATATACCCACACTTATAAGTCCTATAAACTTAGAAATGATAAGATTATCTGTAGCAAACACGATAATTGTTCCGATTTTATGAAAAATCATAGCCCATGTATTTTTCTTTATCTCCTGGAAAATCTTATCAGGCATTTTTGAATGAGCCTTTTCCTTTAGGTATGGGTACTTCCTGTCTGCAATTACAGTGATTGAGATATTTTGAATCAGAATAAATGCTATTCCAATCACCATAAACAAAATATAGTTCTTTGTTGTGAAAAGCACTACCGCCTGAAAAATCACCATTAGAACTTCGCACAGTCCGCGGTTAAGAACAACGATATAGTTATTCTGATTTGCAGTAACAAATGCAGACTTGTATGAGAAAAAATACGAAACCGCCGAATTTACAACGTATAGCATATAAATAAGGTGAAGGTCTGTTATATCTGGCATATCTTTAATAAAGAAATCTATAAATGGCGTCAATGCAAATCCTGCAACAAGAACAAATATGCCAACAGAAATATATACTTTTTTGTAAAAAGCCATTATTTCTGTTATTGTTTTTTTCTCGTTTCTCGCTATAGGTCCATACAGACTAAACGTTATAGCTTCTCCAATACCAAGCTCTGCAAGAGAAAGCATCGTAAGAATATTGCTAAACAGCCCGCTAAGTCCAACATATTCAATTGTAAGTACATATATTATAACAGTTCTAGATGCAAACTGACAAAGTATATGCAACGCATGCAGAATCCATGCTGTTTTTATATTTCTTGCTGAGTTTTCTAAACGCATTATCCCCTCAATCTAACTTACTGCAACACGTTATAAGGTTAACATGCTGCTATAGCAAAGACAGACCGCCAAAATGGCGGTCTATTAAATACTACTTATTTAAATATTCTGTAACTGCATCTGCTACAGTCTTTATTTCATCATCCTTCAGATAAGGATGCATAGGAAGAGCAAGAACTGTATCGCACAGTTTTTCTGTTACTGAGCAGTCATAGCCATAATCATCGCCAATTCCGAAAGCAAGCTGTTTGTGCATTGGTTTCGGATAGTAAATCATAGATGGAATACCCTGCTCTTTTAGGGCAGCCTGAAGGCCGTCTCTTACTTCCTTTGATTCAAGCTGAATTGTATACTGAGCCCAGCTTGAATAGAAGCCTTCTTTTACAACAGGTGTAACAACTTTTCCTGCAAGAAGTCTTGTGTACTCATCTGCAACGTGATTTACATCACGAACCTCATAATCGGCAAAAGCCTTGAGCTTTACTGAAAGAATTGCAGCCTGAATAGTATCAAGTCTTGAGTTCAGACCAATTCTTACATTATCATACTTCATTTCGCCTTTTCCATGAACTCTGATAGATCTTATAATATCAGCAAGCGCATCATCATCTGTAAATACAGCGCCTCCGTCACCATAGCATCCTAGCGGTTTTGCTGGGAAGAATGAAGTAGTTGAAATATCTCCAAAGCTGCAAGCTTTTTTGCCATTGATTTCTCCACCAAAGCCCTGTGCTCCGTCTTCTAGGACATATAGACCATACTTGTCTGCAACTTTTCTCACAGCATCAAAGTCTGCAGGAAGACCAAACAGATCAACTGCAACAACAGCCTTTGGAACTAGCTTTCCTTCGGCAATAACTTTTTCTACTGCAGTTTCAAGTGAATTAACATCGATATTGTATGTATCCTTACATACATCAACAAATACAGGAGTTGCACCTGCGTGTGATACAATTTCACCTGATGAGAAGAATGTGAAATCAGGAACAAATACCGCATCACCCTCTTTGATGTCCCATGCCATCATAGCAATAGTAAGCGCATCTGTACCGTTTGCACATGTGATGCAGTGCTTAACGCCTACGTATTCTGCAAGTTCCTTCTCCAGCTGAGCAACCTGTGCACCGCTGATAAAATTGCAGTCAGTAGCGACCTTAACCATAGCTTCGTCAATATCTTTTTTCAGCACCTGGTACTGTGTTTTTAAATCTCTGAATTGCATTGTTTAATCCTTTCTCCTTACATCAAATGTCCGATGCAGCATACTTGCCAATCACCGTGACACTATATTATATCACACTTTGAGGATTTTTACTAAACTTTTAGTCCATTTCCCTGAGCTTTTATTACAGTAAAGCTAGCCATTGCTGTTGCACTCAGTAAACCTGTATCCATATCTATCGCTTTTGCCATAATACGAATAAGTCTCTTTCCAACCTGCGTATACTCACAATGGATTCTCTGTCGTTTTCCTGTCATTGCCTTGATATAGCTGATTGTAATATCTGTAGTAGATATAAAATCTCTTCTCAGGGCAAGAGCACCTGTTCCCATGCATGTGTCAAAAGCACTACAGATAAGTCCTCCATGAACTCCGTCATACGGATTTAGCATCCATTCTTTCGGCTCAAAGAGAAAGTCTGCATAAGGCTTCTCACATTCACAATCACACTCAATAAGCTCAAGACCCAGCATTGCACATATTCTGTTTTCCTGCTTGCCATACTGGTCAAGAAGTTTTCTAATCTCTTCTGCATAAATTTCGTTTGTCATTTTAAAGCCTCTTTCTGGACTACGTCATTAAATTTTATTTATTTTATCTGCAGGATTCTTCCTCCTCCAGATATTCTTCAGGTCTTTTTCTATCAGAACCCCAGTGAGCAAAAACAGTATCGATAAGCTTCTGTCTATCTCCATCTCTGAAGCATTCTATAAGTCTCTTGTGATCTTCATTTACAACAGCAAGCCACTTAAACTTATCCTCCTCGTTCTGACTGAACCATGAAGTTCTGACATACTTCTGCTGAAGCGACATAATCAAATCCACTAAGTTTCGATTTCCGCATTTATCAAAATATATCTTGTGGAAAGCATTCTGCTCGTCATGATACAGCTCGTAATTCTGTCTTTCGATAGCAAGCTCCATTCCAAGCTCAAGTGTTTCCATCTTCTCTATATCTTTTTCTGTAATGCTGTCAAGCGCCAGCACCTCCGCATATGAATCGAGGCATGCAATAATAAAATAATTTTCCCATACATCTTTTCTTTCGAGGTGTCTTACAAAGAACCCCTTACGGCTATTGTTATCTATAATCCCATCTGCAGCAAGTCTGATCAAAGCTTCTCTTATCGGAGTTCTACTCACGCCGAAAATCTCCATGAGCTCAGCCTCTGAAAGTCTCTTCCCTGATCCGTAATTGCCAATTTCAATTTCATGTACAATATAATCATACACCTGTTCACTTGATGATTTAATCTTAACCATATCTGATCCCCCTTATTTAATTGTAAAATATATTTTATCTCCACCTCGTTAATTTTTTTCTATTCTTCTAATTATATGTATAATTTTTTTACAAGTCAATACACACGACACTTAAATATTCTTAATATTAGCATGACAACGTCAAATATACAATGCAAAAACAGAAGAAAATCTCATATAATCGAAAAATACATAAGTGATAAAACCCCAGCTTCGTGTTAGAATTATCTATGAAAGGAAAAATTTCAGAATCGATAATTTAGTTTTTTTAATTGCAGGAAGGAATGCATAAATATGAATAATATTAAAGCAAAAGCTTCCGATGCTGGTTTTAAACAGGAAATAGGCCTTTGGGGAGGCGTAAGCATGCTCGGAAGCATCATGATAGGCGGCGGAATATTTTATATAGGTTCATATGTACTCGAGCGCACAGATTACAATATGGGGCTTGCTCTTCTTTGCTGGGTTATAGGAGGAATTATTACAATGCTCGGCGGACTATGCTTTGCCGAACTTGGAGCAATGCTTCCTAAAGCAGGTGGAATGACTGTATACCTCAATACTGCCTATCATCCACTTATCGGATTTTTAAACGGATTTAACAGCTGGCTTCTCAGCGGAGCAGGATCACTTGCCGCGGGAGCACTTGCATTTTCAGCAATCTTTGGATTAAGCGATTTAACAGGGAAGCTAGTCGCATCAGGTCTTATTATTGCATTTACAGCATATAACATGCTAGGCATCAAAGCTGGATCTATGTTTCAGAATTTCACTATGGTAGCCAAGCTAATTCCCATAGCAGTTATAATGTTTTCTGCATTTATTATGGGCTATGTGAACCCTGTGCTTACTTTCATACCAGAAAGCGGAAAAGTTAGTATATCATCGTTTATAACTATGACAGCCTATGCTACTCTTGCAACCCTTTGGGCCTATGAAGGATGGATTAATCTCAATACAATTTCAGAAGAAATGAAAAATCCAAAGAGAAATCTTCCACTTTCTCTGATTATAGCAATTAGCGGAATTACACTACTCTATGTGCTGTTTAATCTTGCAATTTATAAGGTCATCCCATCTAATGAGATTCGCCTCCTAGTTGAAAGCGGTAACTTCTATCTAGGAACAGAAGCTGCAACAAGAATTTTCGGCACAGCAGGCGGTATAATCGTAATTATAGGCATGATAATTTCACAACTCGGTTCAATCAACGGAATGGCTATCGCATTTCCTCGTACATATTATGCAATGGCAGAAGAAGGTCATTTCTTCCGCTCTTTTGCAAAGCTCCACCCGAAAACTCATGTGCCAACTGCTGCGATTTTCTGCCAGTGTCTTATTACAGTTATACTCATCTGGTTCAGAGATCTTAGCCAGCTTATATCCCTTGTAGTATTCAGCAATATGCTGTTCAATTTAATGGTAATAATTGCAGTACCTTTGCTCAGAAAAAAAATGCCTGATGCCGAAAGACCATACAAAGTATGGGGAGGAATGCCAACTGTTTATATAACAATTGTAATATTCTTTCTGCTTATGGTTAACACTTTAATCGAGGATCCTTTTACATGTGTTATAGGCCTAGCAGTTCCTATGGCAGGAACTATAGTGTACTATCTGTTCGATAGAAAAATGAAAAACAGCAGAGCCTGAAGCTAATCTATCAGACTCTGCTATTTTTGTTACAGTATATATAATATAGGATATTGAAATGAAATTATTATGATCTATTTATATTATTCTTACCATAGGTGCATCACATGCTGAAGAGCAAGAGATACTGCTGTAATACCTGCCCAGCATGACATGCCCATGATAATAGGCTTTCCGCCACTTTTAACAAGCTTAACTATATCTGTATTAAATCCAATAGCACCCATTGCCATAATTATGAAAAACTTTGACAAATCCTTTAGAGGAAGAAATACCTCTGCAGGAACGCCTGCTGCAGTTGAAACAGTAGTAATTAGGCTTGCTCCAATAAAGAACAAAATGAAGAATGGAAATACCTTTTTTAGAGACACTTTGTTACCACTCTCAACCTCTGCTTTTCTTGCTCTGTATATTGCAAGAACAAGTGTTATCGGAATAATAGCAAGAGTTCTAGTGAGTTTAACAGTTACTGCTTTGTCAAGGGTCATATTCCCAAGATTATAGATGCTGTCCCATGTTGAGGCTGCAGCGGTTACTGATGATGTATCATTTACTGCTGTTCCAGCAAAAATTCCAAAAGCTTCTCCGGATGTTGTAGAAAAGCCAAGAGCTGTTCCAAGTGCAGGGAAAGTAAGTGCTGCCAGGATGTTAAACAGGAAGATTACGGATATTGCCTGGGCTACTTCTTCTTCGTCTGCATCAATAACCGGTGCAGTAGCTGCGATTGCAGATCCTCCACAGATAGATGATCCGACACCGATAAGTGTGGAAATCTTTGTTGGGATATGCATCACCTTATGTAAAACATATGCTATGATCAGCGATGTACTGATTGTACATATGATAATTGGCAGGGACTGTTTACCTGTTTCCATTACAACCTCAAGGTTAAGACCAAATCCAAGAAGAACTACAGCATACTGTAGAATTTTCTTAGAAGTGTATTTCACACCGCTTTCTAGCGGAGCTCTATTTTTGATGACAAGTGCAAGGACCATCCCGATAAGAATTGCAAATACAGGTCCTCCAATTACAGGAAATATATTTCCAAGCACAGCCGCAGGAATCGCAACTGCAAGACAGAAAAGTATTCCTTTCCAGTTTTTACTGATAAAACTCATTTTTCCTCCTTACTATTTCGCCGCATGTATCGCCGCTACAGCTCCATCAGATACTGCAGTTGCAACCTGGCGAACATTTTTTACTCTGATATCTCCTATCGCATAAACCCCTGAAATCTCTGTTTCCATATTTTCATTTGCAGGAACAAATCCATTCTCAAGTGTAAGCTCAGTGTACATCTCTGTATTCGGACATGCACCAGCATAAACAAATATTCCGCAACCTGGATTTTCTACAGTCTCAATGGCCCCTGTCTTTTCATTTAAAATATCTAAAGACTCAACCTGCTCAACACCATATACTGCCTTCAATCTTGATGAAAGTCTAAGCTCAATATTTGCTGCTGCATCGACCTTCTCTCTAAATTCAGAAATACATCCAAGAGAATCCTCAAAATGAATTATAGTTACCTTCTTTGCCTTTTCTGCAAGGAATAAAGCTTCTTTTACGGCTCCGTCAGCACCGCCAACCACATAGACGTTTTTTCCACTATATTTATCGCAGTCTCTAGCAGCATTCATTCTCATGCCAAGACCCGAAAGCTCTTTTTCACCTGGTATGTGTAACATTCTTGGTGAAGTTCCATTTGCAATAATAATCTTTTTTGACTGGTAAGAAGCTTTGTCAGTTTTTACTTCTTTTACATCCCCCGAAAGCTTAACTGACTTTACTTCTTCCGTTTTAATTTCAACCCCTGCTCTCTTCGCTTGCGCTTTTAGTCTTTCAGAAAATGATTCCCCCGATTCATCTTCTGAAACAGAAGCAAAGTGAGTTACTGTCGAAACTTTACCAATAAGTCCTCCTACTTTATCTTTCTCGATAACCAAAGTTTTTTTACCTCTACTTACTGCATAAACTCCTGCGCTTATTCCTGCAGGACCTGCTCCTATAATAATGATATCATACATCTAATCCCATCCCCTTTTGCAATTTGTTGTGCGTTTTTTCTTACAGTTATAATATACAGCGTTATTATCATTTTGTAAAATTATATATATTGATATTATCATAAGTATTTGTTATGATTGATTTATATGAATTATTGATTGTAAATATGTGTGAAACAGAGGATATAGAAAGGATCATCTCATGCTAGATTTTAGAATAGAAACGTTTCTGACTGTATGTCAGTATATGAATTTTACTCGTGCTGCTCACCAGCTAAATATGACACAGCCTGCAATATCCCAGCATATAAAATATCTTGAAAATAAATATGAAACAGAACTTTTTATTAGGGATAAAAAGCAGCTCCGCTTGACTCCTGCCGGAGAAATACTCAGATCTGCACTTGAAACTATGAGAAACGATGAAACAACTCTTATAAGCAGAATGAAAGAGAGTCAACAAGGGCGTAAAATTCTCACATTCGGGGTAACCATGACCATAGGTGAATACGCAATAATTCCTGCTTTGTCAGAATTTATAAAAGCTCATCCCGACACAGATATTCATATTAGGTATGGCAACACACATACGCTTTTATCATATCTTAGAGAGGGGGAAATTGACTTTGCCATTGTAGAGGGGAATTTTGATGATGAACACTACGAAACGAGAGTATATAAAGCCGAAGAGTATATCGCTGTTGCATCCTCAAACCATAAATTTGCAAAAAAAATAACCAGCCTTAGGGACCTTACGTCCGAAAGACTGATTACTAGAGAGCAGGGCTCCGGTACAAGGGCAATCCTTGCCCGTGCCCTGGCTATAAAAAACATGTCTATCAGAAACTTTTCTAAAATAGTAGAAGTGGAAAATATCCATGCCATCGTCGCCTTACTCAAGCACGACTGCGGAATATCATTTCTCTACAAAGCAGCCGTTGAGCAAGAAATTGCAGAAGGCACCCTTTCCCAGATAAAGCTTTCTGATTTTATGATTGTTCATGACTTTGCGTTCATCTGGAACAAAGACAGTGTATTTTCTAGTGAATACGAGCAAATATTCCGCGAACTTAAAAGCTACGAGTAAAAATATGTCTATTTACGATATGGGTTCAAGTAAATTACTAAATCTTCAATTGAAATAAACTAATTTTTTTACATACGGTATCTTTGACATTACAAGCGCTATAATATATGTAATTACAACTGTGGTAATGTAACTTAAAAGTATATACGCCAGCGGATTCGCCGAATATGGAAATACATGATGGAAAACATCTATT
>CAUWFN010000040.1:0-17609 GCA_963558075.1 uncultured Clostridia bacterium
GTTTCATGGTCATTTTTTCTTTGACTTTTTCTGTACTATGAAGTTGTCTTGGTTCCGCTTATTAACTGAGCTAACAAGCTTTTTTATTCTATCACAGCTCTTTTCGTTTGTCAACAACTTTTTTCAAGTTGTTTTCGAATTGATTTGTGATAGCCTATTTATATTATCACTTTCGCAAGGCTTTGTCAACACTTTTTTCAAGTTGTTTTCGCTCTCTTGCGACAGCTTGATTAATATATCACATTTTCATACCCTGCGTCAACTCTTTTTTTCATTTTTTTGTAAAAAAGTTATTATCAGGTCGTTGAAGCCTTTGGAATTAGGATATTACCTCATACATTCCTGCTGCATCTTCTTTTTTACAAGACTCTGTCAGAGCCTGAACTTTGACTTTGATTGAACTGCTTCCAAATTCAATGTAAATTTCATCGCCCACATTAACCTCAGTTCCAGCTTTTGCAACTTTGCCGTTAACATGAACTCTCTGGCTATCACAGGCTTCTTTTGCCACTGTTCTTCTTTTGATTAGTCTTGAGTTTTTTAGAAATTTATCTATTCTCATTTTTACTTCCTTTTTTTACTTGATTCCACAGAGCATCCATAGACTCGAGATCCATTTCTTTTAGGTCTTTGCCTTCTGCACGAGCAGCCTCCTCTACTTTTTCAAATCGCTTTGTGAATTTGTCGCTTGCTTTTCTAAGAGCCTCTTCCGCATCTATTTTTGCAAATCTTGACACATTAACAATAGCAAACAAAAGATCTCCGAGTTCTTCTTCTGCACGCTCATGAGACTCATTCCTATATGCGTCTATAAATTCCCCGTATTCTTCCTTTACCTTTTCTATAGGGGCTTCGATATCATCCCAATCAAAACCTACGTCTGCGGCCCTTTTTTGGACCTTAGCGCTTCTTATAAGAGCAGGTAGGGCATCAGGAACATCTTTTAATCTCTGTGTATAGTTAGTCTCCTTGTGCTCTTTTCGTTTTATGTTTTCCCAGTTTTCTAGAACGCCGCTTACAGAATCAACATTCACCTCACCAAATACATGTGGATGACGTCTTATCATTTTTTCGCATTCCTCGTTTATAACATCTGTAAAAGTGAATTTCTTTTCTTCATCTGCAAGATTGCTGTGGAAAACAACCTGAAGAAGTACATCTCCAAGCTCCTCACGCATATTCGCAGTATCCTCTTTGTTGATTGCATCAACCGCCTCATACGCTTCCTCTATCATACATTTTGTTAGAGTTTCGTGAGTTTGGACCTTATCCCATGGGCATTCTAACCTAAGTATACTCACTATTTTATATAGACGTTCTATTGCTTTTCCCGGATTTTCTTCGGGTTTAAGTAGCTCTGCATATCTGTTTTCCATCATGCACCTCTTTTTTCGATTAATTACTTAACAATTTTTCTTACGATTTTTTCAAACTTTGCTCCACCTGGTATAAGCTTAAGTTCGTCAATTGTAATTGCTCTGAATACAAAGATTAGAACTGCATATACTACAGCACCTATAATTATTGCAACAAGTGTTGCTATGCTGTTTCCAACAAGCCCTGCGAGAAGAGCGTGCACTGCAAATGCTGAAATACCCATTACTGCTGATGCAAGGAATGGTCTTACATATGTAAGGTTAAAGTCAATCTTTACGCCTGTATATTTCCTTACAGCACGGTTATTCAAAGTAAAGTCGATTACATATGCCACGATTGTACCGATAGCAGCACCTTTAATGTTAAGGGCTTTCACACCTACAAGAATATATGTGATTATAACCTTTGCTATACATCCGATGAGCAGATTTTTTACTGGAATGTTCTGTTTTCCAATTGCCTGAAGAGTACCTGTTGCTGTCTGACTTATTGCAAGAGCAATTACACCTATAGCCATAATCATAAGTGTAGGTGCTGCTTCTGCTGCGCTTTCCTTCTGCATTGGGTAAAGAAGGAATAATATTGGTTTAGCAAGAGCAAAGATTCCTATCGCGCATGGAAAGGCCATAATCATTGTAGTTCTATAGCCGAGAGGAACGTTTTCCTCGATTCCCTCTTGGTCTTTTACTGCCGCTGCACGAGCAATTGCAGGTACAAGACTTATTGCTACCGCCTGAGTGAAAATCTGAGGGAATGATATCAGTGAACTGCAGAAGCCGTTGATAAGTCCAAACATAGCCTTTGCTTCTACATATGACCATCCCATAGCCTGAAGTCTTGTCATGATTATACTCATGTCAATAAGGTTCATTACAGGCATAATTTCCGAACCAATAATGATTGGAACTGCAATTACTATAATTTTCTTAAGAATTACTTTTGTATCTTCTAGCTCTTTGTTATTAAGGCTGATTTTTCTTTTGATTACTTTTCTGTTCAACATGTAGATTGTGAACATTACAAGGAGTCCTCCGAATGCACCTGCTGATGCTCCAAAGGATGCTCCCGCTGCAGCCATCTCTAGTCCGTCCTTTAACAAGAATGATGCAAGGGCAAGACCTACAATTACTCTGATTGTCTGCTCTGAAATCTCAGAAAGAGCTGTAGGATTCATGTTCTGTCTTCCCTGGAAATATCCTCTAAATGCCGATAAAATAGGAACAAATAGAAGAGCCGGGGCTATAGCCTTAACTGCGAAATTTGCATCTGGATTTCCAAGCTTTTCTGTAATAAACTCACTTCCAAAGAAGCATATAGCAAAGCTTATCATACCGATTGTGAACATCAAAAGCACAGATACCTTGAAAACCTTATGCGCATTGTTGTAATGCTTTTTTGCAACGTTTTCTGATACAAGCCTTGAAATTGCAACTGGAAGACCTGCTGTAGCAAGAACCAGCAGTGCTCCATATATTGAATAGGCAAATCCGTAGTAGGACATTCCCACATCGCCAATCCAGTTGGTCAGTGGTATACGGAAAAATGCACCTAGAAATTTTACAATAACACCGGCAATACCGATTACCGCTGCACCTTTTACTAATTTATTTGTCATAAAATATTTTCTCCAAACTTTTCAAACTATAACCTTGCGAGTATATCCTTTGTTGCCTTATCAACCTCGCTTACTGTTTTTTCTATATCAATTGTTGTAAACTCACCGTCTTTGTAGAGTATTTTGCCATCTACTGCTGTCATTACAATGTCAGCATCTGTAGCGGAAAGTACTATGTTGTTAAGCATGTTGTGAACAGGATTCATATTAGGTGTATCTGTTCTAAGAAGAATAAAGTCTGCTTTTGCTCCTTCTCCTATATATCCACAGTCTTCTCTTCCCTGTGATAGCGCACCACCTCTTGTAGCCATATAAAGTGTCTGCTCAGGGGTGATTAGAGTAGGATCCATGTGCTTAACCTTTGCAAGAAGACCCATTGTCTTCATTTCTTCAAAGAAGCTGAGGTTATTGTTGCTTGCTGCACTGTCTGTACCAATACCTACGTTGATTCCGTTTTTGATAAGCTCGTTCACATCGCAAATACCGCTCGCAAGCTTCAGATTGCTCACTGGATTTGTTGCTACAGTCGCACCCTTTTCCTTTAGAATTCTGTAGTCATCTCCTTCGATCCAAACGCAGTGGGCACATGTTGCAGGTACATCGAGTATTCCGCATTCAGCAAGATACTGAACAGGTGTCATTCCGTTTCTACGAGCCTTGCACTCCTCATGCTCTGATTTTGTTTCTGATACATGAACCTGCATTCTTAGTCCTAGACCTTTCGCAAGCTCTGCAACCTTTCTAGCTGTTTCTGGATTTGATGTGTATTCAGCATGAAGGCTGGCATCGATAACAATTCTTCCATCTGCATATCCGTTATATTTTGCTGCATCAATCATTTCTGGAATTGAAGCAAGCTGGTCAATAGGCTCTCCCATAGGGTTTGTAATTCCACGTGAAATGTTGTTTTTTGCTCCGCTTTCTGCAACAGCTCTTACCATATCATCAAGGAAATAGTACATATCACTTGTTGACACGATACCAAATTTTAACGATTCAGCCATTGTAAGAAGTGTGCTCCAGTAAACTGCATTTCCAGTTAACTTGTCCTCAAATGGGAAAATTCTTTTAAACAGCCAATCCTGAAGATTCATGTTTTCACCGTAGCCACGCATTAGGCACATTGGTGAATGAGCGTGAGTGTTGTAAAATCCAGGCATCATCAGTCTGTTTTTGCCGTCATATACCTCACCAAAATCTGTCTTTGGCTCTGTTTCTGAAACATATTCGATTCTGTCAGCTCTAATTCCAACATACATGTTTTCTCTGATTTTAAAATTTTCATCAAGAATAGTTATATTTTTAAATAGCATTTTCTCTTTCCTCGTTTCTTTTTCAAATAAAGCAGCCAATATTATACCACGTAACTGCTCAAATTCCAACATTCCAGCCCAATTTTCACCTGTTTTTCATAAATAAAGCCTCTGATTAGCTTGTAGCTAGTATTTAAAAAGCCTATCTTTGCTATAACACACATAAACTTCATTATTTTTTGTTATCAAATATGATCTGCAGAAGTTTTATAGAATCATCAAGCTTTGTCAGCGGTTTTGTGCTGAGTTTGAGATAAGGTATAAGCCCACCGTGAACAAAAGCTCTCATGCCAAATTCATTACTTACATTCATAAGGGCATATGGGTTAAGCGGATTATCTTTTTTAAATTCTACTACTACATTTGAATCCTGCTCATAAAGTCTACTTACAGAAAGCTCCTCTGCAAGAGAACGTATTCTTGAAATCTTTATTAGGTTTAGGGTTTCTTTTGGTAATTCTCCGAATCTATCCAGTAGCTCATCTATGATTTCATCCATATCATCCTCAGAGAAAATCGTTGCGATTTTCTTGTACATCTGAAGTTTAAGCATTTCATTATCAATGTACCAGTTTGGAATATATGCATTCGACCTAAACTCAACTGTGATTTCCTCTTTGTTTTCGCTTACATTTTCGCCCTTTGCTCTTCTAATGGCATCGTCCACAAGCTTGCAGTAAAGCTCATATCCAATGTTCATCATGTGGCCGCTTTGTTCGCTCCCAAGAAGATTTCCAGCACCTCTGATTTCAAGGTCACGCATTGCAATCTTAAAACCTGACCCAAATTCTGTAAATTCTTTGATAGCTCTTAGCCTTTTTTCTGCAACTTCACTTAGGACTTTATCCTTCTTGTACATCAAATACGCATAACCCATCCTGTTTGAACGTCCTACACGCCCCCTTAGCTGATAAAGCTGCGAAAGACCACATCTGTCGGCGTCAAGAATAATCATCGTGTTTGCATTTTTTATATCGATGCCCGTCTCAATTATTGTAGTTGCAACAAGACAGTTACATTCTCCCGATGTAAAGCTTTCCATAACATCTTCCATAGCATGCTCATTCATCTGTCCATGAGCTACAGCAATCTTTGCATCTGGCACTATTTCTGCAAGGTGCTCTGCAACCTTGTTTATGCCCCTTACCCTGTTATATACAACAAAGACCTGGCCCCCACGGTCAAGCTCCCTGTTTATTATTTCGCGGAGCATCATGTCCTCCTGCTCTAAAACATATGTCTGAACAGGATATCTCTCCTGTGGAGGCTCCTCGATAAGGCTCATCTCCTTTATGCCTGACAATGACATGTTTAAAGTTCTTGGAATAGGTGTTGCAGATAATGTGAGCACGTCAATGTTGTTTTTTAGATTTTTGATTTTTTCTTTGTGTGCCACACCAAAGCGCTGCTCCTCGTCTATAACTAGTAGTCCAAGATCCTTGAACTTAACATCAGAAGATAGAAGTCTATGTGTTCCGATGACAAGATCAACTTTTCCGCTCTGAAGATCTCTTATTATTTTTTCCTGCTGCTTATCACTTCTAAATCTTGACAGCATCTCTATGTTTACAGGAAAATTTTCAAATCTTTTTTTCAGTGTATTGTAATGCTGGTTTGCCAAAATAGTTGTAGGAACAAGAACCGCCGCCTGCATACCGTCAGAAACACATTTAAACAAAGCTCTTGCGGCCACTTCTGTTTTTCCAAATCCTACATCACCACAAAGGAGTCTATCCATAGGCTCTGCCTTTTCCATATCAGCCTTAATTTCCTCTATAGATCTAAGCTGATCATCAGTCTCCTGATATTCAAAAGCATCTTCGAATTCTCTTTGCCATACGGTGTCCTTTTCGAAAGCATGGCCTTTCTGCATCTTTCTCTTCGCAGACATCTCTAAAAGCTCTTGGGCCATTTCTGCAATAGCTGCCTTCGCCTTTGCTTTGGTGAGCTTCCATTCGCCTCCTGAAAGCTTATTTATTTTCGGAGCATTACCATCTGAACCTATATATTTCTGAACAATATCCATCTGTTCCACAGGAACATACAGCATATCATCTCCAGCATATTTTATCTTTAGATAGTCCTTTTTTTCATTTTGAACAGTTAGCTGCTCAATACCTATAAACTTTCCTATACCGTGATTTTCATGTACAACAAAGTCGCCGCTTTTGATATCTGAGAAAGACTGTATCTGCTGTCCCTTTGATTTCTTGCGGCGTTTTCTTGCAGCTTTATATCCGGAAAATATGTCATTATCGCTTATATAACAAATCTTTTCTTCCGGAAAGTCCATTCCCGCAGAAAGGCTTCCTTCCCTGAATTTGACCTTTGTAAGAAGGCCGCATCGTTCCACAAAACCTTTGAGGTTTTCGAGCCTTTCCTTTGATGATACACATATAGTGACATCATAGGAACTGTCAATGTATCTTCTAAGCTCTGACTCAAAGTACTCCATGCGGCCATTGAAACCTGGAACTTGCCTGCTGACTATTTTTTCAAGCTTTGTATATGTCTCAATTCCGTCTATTCTTTTCTGAAAAGGAGTAATAACATACACCGATTCCTGCTCATATATTTTATAGAAATCCTTGCGCCCAGTTATAAGAGCAGAATCCTCGCTGACAGCACGTCCGCTCTCAAGGAGCACCTCAAGATCTCTCTTTATTTCCTGCTCACGAAGATCAAGATGCTCATAAATTCTATCGGGATCTTCAACTATAACAGTTCCGCCTGTCATGTAATCCCATATATATTCATACTCGTCATAAAAATAATGAACGTAATTTTCTAGAAGCTGAACGTTCGACACATTCTGAACATATTCGCATAGCTCATTTTTTCTCTGCTCAAGCTTTTCACAGGCATCTAGATATTCATCACCTCTTTTTTCGAAGTTTTTTATCTGAGCATCATAGCTACCCTTTATGCGGCTCAAAGCTCTTTCGAATACAGATTTATCAGCCAGAAGCTCCTCTGCCGGATATATTTCAATTTCGTTTATATTTTCAATACTTCTCTGCGTATCAGCATCAAAGCTTCTCATCGAGTCAATTTCCGTTCCAAACAGCTCAATTCTATACGGATTATCTGAATCCGGTGTGAATATATCTATTATGCCACCACGCACAGAAAACTCTCCACGGCCTTCTACGATTTCCATTCTCTCGTAGCCCATTACAACCATAGCTGATTTGAATTCTTCTATATCAAGATCCTCACCTGTTTTAAGTTTCAGCTTTGAGCTTTCGAAAAGAGAGTGAGGCATCATCTTTTTTACTGCAGCAGAAGATGGCACTATAACAACTGCATCTGGATTTGTGCGCAGTTCTTTTAGCACCCTCAGTCTTTCAAGTAAAGTATCATGGTTTTTCGCTTCGTATTTCAGGAAAACCTGCTCCTCAGCAGGGAGCACGAATATTTCTCTATTAGAAAAAAAAGAAAGGTCTGAAGCCAGCTTTTCTGCACGCATTGTGCCGGAAGTTATAATCAGGCTCTGTCCCTCTCTGTCAATAATGTCCGAAATTATAGGAACAGCACGACTTTCTGATACGCCTGAAATACCTATCATTTCTTTATTCATTTTCTTTCTCCGTCTTTTTGGATTTGCCGGTATTGAATCTGTTCATTGCCATATCTATACCGCTTCCAAGCATGCATTCAACTGATGCAGCTGCCGATTTTACTGTATCTTCCAGAACTGTTTTTTCAGTCTTGGAAAAATTACCGATAACATGGTCTACAAGGTCTTTTGACTTTGATGTACCAATACCTATGCGGATTCTTGGAAAATCTCTAGTTCCTAGCTGTGAAACTATTGATCTCATTCCGTTATGAGTTCCTCCGCTTCCATTTTTTCTTATTCTGAGAGCTCCAAGCTCTATGTCTATGTCATCATAGATTACTATGAGATTTTCTGAGTCAAGTTTGTAGAAGTTCATAACTTCTCTAATTGCATCACCACTCAGATTCATATATGTCTGCGGTTTGACCAAAATAACTTTCTGGCCGGCGATTCTTCCTTCGCC
Source organism: uncultured Clostridia bacterium (assembly GCA_963558075.1). Lineage (GTDB taxonomy): Bacteria > Bacillota > Clostridia > Peptostreptococcales > Anaerovoracaceae > CALHKP01. The sequence continues at coordinate 8,331 of CAUWFN010000040.1, forward strand.
GACCAGAGATTTGAATTTTAGTTTATCAACTTTTATATTGTATGTTTCCGCAATATGATCAATTGTAATGAAGCCGATATTATGTCTTGTGTTTTCATATTTTTTGCCGGGATTTCCCAGGCCTGCTATTACATACATACTTTTTCCTTTATACTAGTCAAATAATTTACTGATTGATCCGTTAGTGTAAACTCTTGTGATTGCCTCTGCAAACAGCGGTGCAACCGACAGGAACTTCATGTTGTCAAGTTTCTTTTCTTCTGGAATAGGAATTGTGTTAAGAAGAACCATTTCCTTGATTGCAGACTTTTCGATTCTTTCTACTGCAGGGCCTGATAATACAGGGTGAGTTGCACATGCAAAAACATCTTTTGCTCCAAGATCTTTGATTGCATTAGCAGCATTTGTAATTGTACCTGCTGTGTCAATCATGTCATCAAGAATGATGCAGTTTTTGCCTTCGATATTACCGATGATGTTCATGATTTCACTCTTGTTAGGTTCTGGTCTTCTCTTATCTACAATAGCGATAGGGCAGTTTAGATATTCTGCCATATTTCTTGCTCTTGTTACACTTCCATGGTCAGGTGAAACAACAACAACATCTTCTAAGTTCTTTTCCTTGAAGTATTTTGCAAGGATAGGCATTCCAACTAGATGGTCAACTGGAATGTTGAAATATCCCTGAATCTGGTTAGCATGAAGGTCCATAGTTACTACACGGTCAGCTCCTGCTGCAACGATAAGGTCTGCAACAAGCTTTGATGTGATTGGATCTCTTGCCTTTGCTTTTCTGTCTTGTCTAGCGTATCCGTAATAAGGAACTACTGCGTTGATTCTTCCTGCTGATGCACGTTTCATTGCATCGATCATGATCAGAAGCTCCATCAGATTATCGTTTACAGGATTGCATGTAGGCTGAATAATATAAACATCGACACCTCGTACAGATTCCCACAGGTTAACGGATATTTCTCCGTCACTGAATTTTGTAACTGTTGCCTTTCCAACTGGTTTTCCAAGGATTGATGCAATTTCTTCAGCTAATTCTGGATGAGCATTTCCTGCAAATATTTTGTAATCTGAAAATGCGCTATTCTTCATTTTTCGTACACCTCTTCTTTCTTACTTTGATAGTTTTATTTTCTGTAAAGGCCTCTTCTCTCAGCCCAGCCCTCGATATTTCTCTGTTTTGCTCTTGCAACGCATAATGCGTCTTTTGGAACCTTTGATGTTACAGTGCTGCCTGCCGCAATATATGCTCCGTCCTCGATTTCTACTGGAGATACAATGTTTGCATTGCAGCCGATGAATGCTCCGTCACCTATTGTTGATCTATGCTTGTTTGTTCCATCATAGTTAACGAAAACTACACCGCATCCGAGATTGATGTTTTCTCCTAAATCAGCATCGCCAATATAAGTCAGATGAGCAGATTTTGTTCCATCGCCTATTGTGGAGTTCTTAACCTCAACAAAGTCTCCAACCTTGCACTTCTTTCCAATTTTGCTGCCAGGACGAATGTAAGCGTAAGGTCCAACTGTTGTCTGATCGCCTACTTCACTTTCCTGTATTGTGGAAGACTGAATATCAACACCATCACCTATAACAGAATCTATAATTCTAGTATTCTGGTGAATCATGCAGTCCTTTCCGATTTTTGTTTTTCCTTCAAGCTTTACGCATGGACCGATATAGCTGCCTGCTCCGATTTCAACTTCCGGATCGATATAAACACTGTCTATATCTTCAAACAGTACACCTGCCTCCAGATGTTTTACTGCAGTAGCTCTTTTGGCACTACGCATAGCTTCATACTCTGAAAATGTCATCAGCACCCCTACTTTCCAATAATCATATTACCAATTTTATATACATCACCGGCACCCATAGTTATTACAAGATCTCCATTTGATGCGTTTGCTGTTACATAGTCTGCAATTTCATCAAAATCCTTCATGCAGTAAACTTCTTTGTCCGGATGTAAACTCTTTATTTTTTCTGCAAGATTTTCTGATGAGATTTTGTAGACATCTTTTTCTCTTGCAGCATATATGTCTGTAAGAATCAAAACGTCGCAATCTCCGAAAGACTCTGCAAAATCATCAAACAGTGCAAGTGTTCTTGTATATGTGTGTGGCTGGAAAATGCACCAAAGTTTTTTGTTAGGCAGTTTTCTTGCAGCCTCAAGAGTTGCTTTGATTTCTGTAGGGTGGTGTGCATAGTCGTCAACTAGCTCAACGCCTTTGTCTGTAGTTCCTACAATATCAAAACGTCTCTGTGTTCCTGTAAATTCTGATAGGGTTCTGATAATTGAGCCTGCTGAAACGCCCATCTGATGGCAACATGCAAATGCGCCTACTGCGTTCAGAATATTATGTTCCCCAGGCATCTTAAGCTTTACATGACCTAGGTTGAAACCCTGATAAATGATATCAAAAGATGGCATGCCATCTGATTTGAAGTCAACATCAGAAATACAATATGTACAGTTATAATTATATCCGTAAGTTACGGCTTCTGGAATATCTTTTATAATTTTTTTGACAAAAGGATTTGCATCATATGCGATAACCTTACCGCCCTGCTTGATATTCTTTGTAAATTTTTCGAATGAATTTACGATATGATCAATGTCCTTGAAATAGTCAAGGTGATCTGAGTCAATGTTTAAGATTAGCTCAACATAAGGGTTAAGCTCAAGGAAGCTGTCCCTGTACTCACATGCTTCTGTAACAAAATATGAGCCATCACCTACTTTTACATTGCCTCTGATTTCGGCAAGATTTCCTCCTACAAGAATTGTAGGATCAAGACCTGCATGTTCTAAAATTAAAGAAACCATAGATGTGGTTGTAGTCTTGCCGTGTGTTCCGCTGATAGCAATGCTCTTTGGGAATTCATCCATAAGGGTACCTAAAATCTCAGCTCTGCTTTTCATCGGAATATTCTTTTCCCTAGCTCGTATAATCTCAGGGTTTTCTTCCGCTATAGCTGCTGAATATACTATCAGGTCAGCATCTTCTACATTCTCCGCTCTATGGCCTATGTAAATTTTTGCACCTTTATTCTCTAATTTATGTGTAATATCCGATTCTTTCATGTCAGAACCGGAAACATTATATCCTCTTGATACAAGTATTTCTGCAATTGCAGAAAGTCCAATCCCACCAATTCCAATACAGTGGATGTTTTTGTATTCAGACAGATTAACCATCAAACTACCTCCATTATCATAATTATGCTTATTATACCATAATAAGCTCCAAAAAACGCAATAATTGACAAAAAAAACAAAAAAAAGTATTATATAACTATATGGAGGTATTAAAAATGAAAAGAACAGAACGCGTCGGCGCAATCGTAAAAATTCTGACCGACTCACCATGCAAAGTCTTTCCGCTCCAGTATTTTTGTGACATGTTCAATGCCGCAAAATCAAGTGTAAGCGAAGACATTTCACTGGCTTCGGCAGCCATTGAATTTACGGGTACAGGATATATAGAGACTCTCTCCGGTGCAAAGGGTGGCACAAGGTTTGTGCCTGATATTACTCCGGAGCAGCTTGTAGAGCTTCAAGATGTATTCTGCTCCAAAATCAAAAACAGCAACAGAATTCTCGGAGGAGGATTCCTCTATACTTCAGACATCATGTTTGACACACACCTTGTAGACAGACTTGCGACTGTCTTTGCAAAGAAGTTCAAGGATTCAGAAGCAGACTATGTTGCCACTGTCGAAACAAAGGGAATACCTCTTGCAGCTAGAACTGCACACAAGCTGAACCTTCCTCTTGTAATCATAAGACGTGAGGCTAAGGTATCTGAAGGTTCAACTGTAAGTATAAACTATTTCTCCGGCTCATATGACCGCGTTCAGAAAATGTCAATCTCAAAACGTGCCGTTGAACCGGGATCTAAAGCACTTATAATAGATGACTTTATGCGTGGAGGCGGAAGCACCAAAGGCATTGCCGATATACTTGGCGAGTTCGATGTAGAGGTCGTTGGCACAGGCATAGCTATCGCTTCTGTATCACCAGAAAAGAAAAAAATAGATAATTATACAGCAATTATTTACCTTGGAGATGTAGATGAAGAAGCAAAAACAATAAACGCGTTTCCAAATAATCAGATTTTTTAGAAAACACCTTGCTATTGCCACTGTATTAAGTTATAATACAGTTACAAATTGCAGTAAAGGCAGGAAAGGTGGTCTAATATGAATATTACTGATGTAAGAATTCGCAAAGTCAGCGACGAAGGCAAAATGAAGGCTGTTGTTTCAATAACATTCGATGACGAATTTGTTGTACACGACATTAAAATCATCGAAGGACAGAATGGTCTGTTTATAGCTATGCCTAGCCGCAAAATGGGCGAAGGAGATTTCCGTGACATCGCTCATCCTCTAGTTTCAGAAACAAGGAACAAGATAAAAGAGGCTATATTTGCCGAATATGAAAAAGTATTATCTGAAATGGAAAATGCTAAAGCAGAAGAAGTATAATTCTATAAGCTGCTTAACCTGCACTTCTTGACATGAAAATGTCACGTATATGCACGAGTTTTGTATAACATTCAAAGATAAAGGCATTAAAAAAGACACAGTAATGTGTCTTTTTTAATGCCTTTATCTTAATCATCGGCTTAAATTCCAATTGCTAAAAAATAACGTTTTCAGCGATATTTTGCAAAATTTTCTATTTTATGCTGCTTCCATCAAGGGAAGCCTCGATAACTCTTATCATGTTAGTGTTCCCTGGAACATCCACAGGAAGTCCTGCTGTAATTACAATCTTATCTCCCTCTTCAACAAGATTTTGTCTTATACATTTTCTCGAGAAGTGTCCGAATAAATCATTTATATCAGCTCTGTAATTTGCCTTTACAGGACGAACACCCCACATGAGTGCCATCTGATGATATGTCTTTTCGTATGGTGTAGCTCCTATTATCATCGTATCAGGTCTGAATTTAGATAATCTTCCTGCTGTATAACCTGTCTTTGTTACAGCCATTATCGCAGCAGCTTTGCTGTCACGAGCAAGAGTACATGCCGCATGCGCGATTGCATTAGTAACATCCATATAATCCATTTCGTGCCAGATTACATCTCTTGCATACCACTTAGGAAGATCGCTTTCTGCCTGCTCTGCAATCTTTGCCATTGCAGAAACAGCTTCAACAGGATAATTACCGGCAGCCGTCTCTCCAGAAAGCATAACTCCACTTGTGCCATCAAATACAGCGTTTGCAACATCTGTAATTTCAGCTCTTGTAGGCATAGGACTTGTAATCATAGACTCAAGCATCTGAGTTGCAGTTATAACTATTTTTCCTGACTGAACGCAACGTTTTATAAAGCGCTTCTGAATACCTGGGAGCTTTTCGAATGCAACTTCAACACCCATGTCGCCTCTAGCAACCATGATTCCATCTGCAATCTGAAGAATGCTCTCAAAATTTTCAACACCCTGTGTACTCTCAATCTTTGCGATAATTTTTATGTGCTTTCCGCCATTTTCATCTAAAAGAGTTCTAATGATATTAACATCAGCAGCTGTTCTAACAAATGAAGCAGCAATATAATCTACATCATTTTCGATACCAAAAAGGATATCCTTCCTGTCCTGTTCTGACATGTATTCCATGTTTAGATTGACATTTGGAAGATTGATACCCTTGTGATTGCTAATTTCACCGCCGTGAATAACCTCTCCGATAACATCAGTGTCAGTTATTTCAACAACTTTGACAACTATTTTACCATCATTTATAAGAACAAGGTTTCCTGCCTCTAGTTCCCTTGGAAAATCAGGATAAGTAACACTTACTATTTCCTTTGTGCCTTCTACATCTCGTGTTGTAATAACAAATTTATCGCCTTCTGTAAGAATCTCTTTACCGTTAACAAAGTTTTTTACACGAATTTCTGGTCCTCTCGTGTCGAGAAGAACTGCTGCTGGAATGCCTAGCTCATCTCTAACAGATCTAAACGTACGTATAGTTTCTCTGTGAGATTCGTGAGTTCCGTGGGAAAAGTTGATTCTAGCCACATTCATCCCTGCAAGCAACATCTGCCTAATCTTATCAGGTGTGTTTGAAGCAGGTCCAAGTGTGCAGATAATTTTAGTTTTTCTCATATGTCCTTCCTCCGTAATCATCTATCCCGGATAATCAAATCCGTTCAAATTTAAAAAATCTTTTTCAAATTATTTCACTTTCATTTACATTATACGAATAATTTATCAAAAAAACAACATAATCTATTGATATAGATGTAATATTCTAGTAAAATTATCTCTATTGATTAGGTATGTAAAATTATGAGGAAGGAGATATGCACTGCATATAAAGATAACTATGGACAGAACATCTAGAGATTTTGAAGTATGCCTCTGCTATCATACAACTAGAGGCGAAGTTGAAGATTTAATAAGAGAAAAAAACATCAAAACACTTAAGGAGCTGTGTGAAGTTGCCAATATTGGAAACAAATGCGGCGGATGCAGAGAAGATCTTGAGAACATCTTAAATGATGTACTCGCTGAGAGTAATCCACTAGACAACTAATGCTACTTTAGCAAATAAAACTAAAAGTTAAATAAAATAGCTTACTTAAAACCTGCAGGCTCTCATAAGACTGCAGTTTTTTTAATTGAAGTAGAAAACGACCTATTTTGCCGGCAATAATTACCAGTTTAAAGCAAATAAAAAAGACTGACATTTGTTGATATTTCAACGTTTGTCAGTCTTTAATCATTGGCTAGGGTAGCAGGATTCGAACCTGCGCATGACGGAATCAGAATCCGTTGCCTTACCGCTTGGCGATACCCCAACATCATGGAGGCGACACCCAGATTTGAACTGGGGAATAAAGGTTTTGCAGACCTCTGCCTTACCACTTGGCTATGTCGCCACAATATCTGGGGTGGGTAGTGGGATTCGAACCCACGTATACAGGAGCCACAACCCTGGGTCTTAACCACTTGACGATACCCACCATATGTTACTGTGTAATCAATTTTTATTGAGTTGGCGACCTGGAACGGGCTCGAACCGTCGACCTCCAGCGTGACAGGCTGGCATTCTAACCAACTGAACTACCAGGCCGCAATTTTTAAAATGGTGGGCGCAATAGGGCTCGAACCTATGACCTCCTGCTTGTAAGGCAGATGCTCTCCCAGCTGAGCTATGCGCCCTTGAAATGGTAGCGGCGAGTGGAGTCGAACCACCGACCTTCCGGGTATGAACCGGACGCTCTAGCCAACTAAGCTACACCGCCATATTCAATCGCTTTGGTTTGTTATGTTTTTCTCTAACGAACCGTCGCTAGATTATAATACCAAATTCTCAGTTCTTTGTCAACACTTTTTAAAAACTTTTTTAAAAATTTATTTTCAAAGGTTTGCCGACTGTTATCGAATTTTCTGTAACTATGGAATCATATGCCAGAACATGTACGCCGCAGCCTTCCGCTTCCGCGAGCTTTTCGGCAAATTCCGGTTGCTTCTCAGCATTCGGTCGAAATTCCTTAGGTCCTGTCATCTGTATTAGAAAGATAACAAAGCTTTTGTATCCCTCTTCTAATGCCAGGCACAAACCTCCAAGATGTTTAAGCCCTCTCTGTGTGGGTGCATCAGGGAAATATGCAATATCACCGATTTCCAAAGTTACACCTTTAACTTCTATATAAGCACGATTTCCACAATCATCCTCCACATAGAAATCAAATCTGGAATCTGAGTATTTAGACTCGCGTCTTATAAGAGTAAGCTTACCCATATCAGGCAGTGTTATACTCCCGTTTCTAAGTCCCTCATCAACTACGTGATTTGGAATTTGCGAGTCAACATTGATAATATTACCACACTTATTTATGCTCGTCAAGGAAAATTTTAAATTTCTTTTTCCCATATTTTCTCTGTGATCCTGAACGTATATTTCAGCACCATCTACAAACAGTTCCTCACATCTTCCTGTATTCTTTACGTGACATTTTTCTATTTTATTTTCAATTTCTATTTCGGCAACAAATCGGTTAATTCTTCTTCTAAACTTGCCTGACTTTATATTTTCGTATCTCATACATTGAATTTTAACAGATTTTCCGATATAATGGAATAAGTTTTGATATAAATTAAATATATGGAGGTATTGATGTTTACACCAGACCCTGTCGCATTCACTTTGTTTGGCATTGATGTCCGTTGGTATGGAGTTTTGATTGGCACTGGTTTTCTAATTGCCATGATTATGTCCTACTATCGTGCACCAAGATTCAACATTGACCAGGACTTTATTCTGGATTTTGCAATATTCCTAATACCGCTTTCAATAATCGGAGCCCGTGCTTACTATGTTATATTCAGCTGGGAAGATTATGCCGGTAACTGGGGAAAAATCTTTAACATACGTGGAGGCGGTCTTGCAATCCACGGCGGTATAATCGTCGGCATAATAGTTGCTGCTGTACTCTGCCATAAACGGAAAGTCAATTTTTTAAACCTTGCAGATTTGATTTTCCCTGCAGTTGCCCTAGCTCAATCTATAGGTCGCTGGGGAAATTTCTTTAATTCAGAGGCACATGGCGGCCCTACTGATCTTCCGTGGGGAATAATGGTTGACGGAATCAAGGTTCATCCTACATTTCTCTATGAGTCAATATGGTGCCTTTTACTATTTATTTTTCTCACTGCTTTATCAAAGCATAGAAAATTTTATGGTCAGATTGGCCTCCTGTACGGAATTCTTTACTCCGCAGAAAGATTCTTTGTTGAACAACTTCGTACAGACAGCCTTATGATAGGACCTTTTAAGCAGGCACAGGTTTTGAGCCTATGCACAATAATAATATGTTTAATTATCTATATTTATTTATATAAAAGAAAAAAAGGAGATTCTAAATAAAATGAAATTAGGTATCGTTGGTCTTCCAAACGTTGGAAAAAGTACACTGTTTAACGCAATAACAAAAGCCGGAGCCGAAGCTGCCAATTATCCGTTCTGCACAATAGAACCAAATGTTGGTGTAGTTACAGTTCCAGATGAGAGAATTACTAAGCTTCACGAAATTTATAATTCAAAAAGAACTATCTATACAACAATCGAGTTTTGTGATATCGCAGGTCTTGTAAAAGGCGCATCAAAAGGCGAAGGTCTTGGAAATAAATTCTTAGGCCACATAAGAGAAGTAGCTGCAATTGTACACGTTGTAAGATGTTTCGAAAACGAAAATATCGTTCACGTAGATGGAAAAATTAACCCTCTTTCAGAT
>CAUWFN010000041.1:0-17420 GCA_963558075.1 uncultured Clostridia bacterium
CAACAACATATCTGTCACCTACAGATTTTCCTCTATTATATATAGCAGAAAAATCCTTCTTGTTTCTAAGAACATTCTTTTTTAGCATGATAGACTAAGCTGATAATCTTTTTCTGCCTTTAGCTCTTCTTCTCTTAAGAACATTTCTACCATTCTTAGTGCTCATTCTTTTTCTGAAGCCGTGCTCTTTCATTCTCTGTCTAGTTTTTGGCTGATAAGTCTGTTTCATTAATTTTTACCTCCTCTTTGTAAAATCAAAATGTACAATCTAAATTCCAATTGTACACACATGTCTTAATATTATAAAGTCAGAAACCACTGATGTCAACAACTTTAGCTCATGTTTAGAACTATTTTTGCAAAAAAACAAAAGGACGCACAAAAATAAATTTATCATAAAGTTATGCATAAAGTTATCCACATGTTGTGGATAACTTTGTTGATAATTTATATTTCAACAAAAAATTTTGGTACTTGTATAAGGATAACTATTTTTGTACAATTAAAAATAGGAATAAAAGGAGTTTAAAATGAACAAAAATGAATTATGGAAAAAAATACTTGATGAAATCTCTGTAAAAGTAACACCTACGACGTATTCCACTTTTATTGCGCCTGCAAAAATACGTGAACTTGATGAGGAACTGCACATAGCATACCTTGAATCGAAAGAAGGCATCTATACAAACGTCCTCAGAAACAGATATATACCTCTTCTCGAGGAAATTTTCAAAAATGTAACAGGTGAAAACTACAGAGTTATCGTAAAAGATGCTTCTGAATATGACCAGAGAGAAGAAATTCTCGAGCCAGAAAAAAAATCAGTAGCCTACGATATTAATCTTGACTTCATGAAAGAAAAGATTTTTAACCCGAAGTACACTTTTGATAATTTTGTTGTCGGCGAAAGCAATAAATACGCAAACGCCGCATGTTATGCTGTAGCACAATCACCTTCCAAGGTCTACAACCCGCTATTTATCTACGGAAAATCCGGCCTTGGCAAGACTCATTTGATGAATGCAATCGGTATCTACCTTCTGCAGCACCACAAGAATCTAAAGATATTATACGTATCTTCTGAGACTTTTACAAACGATTTTATCAAAGCTCTTCAGGATGGCAAAACAAGAGAGTTCAAAAATAAATACAGAAAAGCCGACGCACTTCTAATAGATGATATTCAGTTTCTGGAAGGAAAAGAAAGTATGCAAGAAGAATTCTTCCACACTTTCAATGCCCTTCACGACGATAATAAGCAGATTATAATCTCAAGTGACCGTCCGCCAAACAAACTAACAGAGCTAGATGAACGTCTAAGATCTAGATTCGGATGGAACATGATTGCAAGTCTTCAGCCGCCTGATTATGAGACAAGAGTTGCAATTCTAATGAAAAAAGCCGAAAACATGGGTGTAGAAGTTGACGATGATCTATACAGCATCATGTGCCTGATATCAGAAAAAATCAAAGACAATATCAGAGAACTCGAAGGTGCCTTCCAGAGAATCGTATCATTTTCTCAGATTATGAACGAAAAAGCAAACCTAGAATTTGCAAAGAGAATCCTAAAGGATATAATCCAAAACGGCGGAAGCAGCGTAACTCCAGAAAAGATAAAAACAGCAGTTAGCAGATACTACAAAATCAAAATTTCTGACCTGGAATCTAACACAAGAAAAAGCACTATTGCCTATCCAAGACAGATTGCAATGTATCTATGCAGAACTATGACTGACTACTCACTTCCTAATATAGGAAATCTTTTCGGTAACAGACACTACTCAACTGTAAAACACGCATGCGATAAAATTGAAGAAGAAATAAAAACAGACGAAGAACTCAAGGAAACTATCGAAACAATCAAGGCTGAAATCAACAAATAGTTTTCAACACAGCCAAATAAGTTATCCACAGGTTATCCACACATACATTTTTGACAAAAAAGAATCAAAAATCAATACGTCTGTGAGTTATCCACGGTTTCCACACCCCCTACTACTATTACTACTACAAAAATATATAAAATATATGGATTTTTAAGGAGCAAAAATATGAAATTCAAATGTTATCAGCAAGATCTTGCAAAAGCTCTTAGCATAGTATCAAAAGCCGTAACTGGCAAAACAACAATTCCTATTCTAAAGGGAATTTTACTAGAAGTTTCAGATGACAATAAGCTAACACTTCTAGCATCAGATATGGATATAACTATAGAAAATACTATCGAAGTAGAAGAAGCACAGCCAGGTTCTGTAGTTGTCATATCAAAACTATTTAGTGACATTATTAGAAAATTCCCTAATGATATCGTTACAGTAGAACTTATAGATGATAGAATTTCTGTAACATGCAGAAACTCAAACTTTACAATCAAAGGAATGCCAGCAGATGAATTTCCTAAAATCAGCAGCAATCAAGAAGAACTCGAAGAGATTATTTTTGATAAAGAAACACTCAAAACTCTTATTCCAAGAACATCATTTGCAGCAAGCAGTGATATGTCAAAAGGTGTAATCACTGGAATTCTAACAGAACTTGAACATGATTCCATCAAAATGGTAGCTATTGACGGATATAGAATGGCTATATCAAAAGAAAATATGATAAACACTAGTGAGCACAGCTTTGTTATATCATCAAAAATAATGGATGAAATCAACAAAATAATCTCAGAAGCAGGAGCAGATACAGATAAAATCAAGCTAATGATAGATGATACAAATGCAGTATTTTCTATTAATCAAATAAAAGTAATTCTAAGACTTCTGGATGGACAGTTCATTAAATATAAAGATATTATCCCTGGAAACACTCAGATTGCAGTAACTGTAAACAGAAGCGATCTTGCAAAAAGTATCGATAGAGCTTCCCTACTTTCAACAGAAGGCAAAAATAATCTGATTAAATTTGATATAAGAGACAACATCATGACTATTACATCAGAATCTGAAGAAGGAACCGTAGAAGAAGATATTCTAATTAAGAAAGAAGGAAATGACCTAACAATCGGATTCAATTCCAAATATATTCAGGATGTTCTCAAGGTAATCGATGATGAGGAAATTGTAATAAAGCTGAACACAAGTATCACACCATGCCTGATTGAACCTGTCGCAGGCGACGAATACACATATCTAATTCTTCCAGTAAGAATAACTAAATAAATTACAATATGTATATAGAAAAAATAGAACTCAAAAATTACAGAAACTACGAGAAGCTTTCTTTAAATTTCAACAAAAACGTTAATCTTATTCTCGGAGAGAACGCTCAGGGAAAGACAAATCTGCTCGAGGCAATATACTTATCATCAATGGGAAGGTCTTTCCGAACAAAAAAGGACTCTGAGCTTATACGCTTTGGCTGCGAATATGCACAAGTGAAAATTTTTGCAAAAAAAGAATTCCTCGATACTAGTGTGGATATCTTTTTGGGCGGCAAGGCAAAAAAGGTTATACGCAAAGATTCGGTTAACATAAAAAAAATCTCCGAATTAATGAAAAATATAGTTATAGTTATATTTTCGCCAGAGGACCTTAAGCTTGTCAAAGATGAGCCGGAAAAGAGAAGAAAATTCATAGACAGAGAGCTTTGCCAGATATCACCTAAATACTATGACAGTCTGAGCCGCTACAAAAAAACGCTTGCTCAGGTGAATGCATATCTCAAGGAAGATAGACCAGATATGTCAATGCTAGATCTTTGGTATATGCAGCTTGCTCAATACAGTGCAGATGTTATGATTCTTCGTAATAAATTCCTAGAAAGAATGAATACATATAGCGGTTTAATTCATAGAAGTATTTCTGGTGGCAGAGAAAATCTAAAGATAGAATATAATTCAAATATAACTCTCGAAAAAAATGTTTCTGACCAGAGAACAAGATGTTACGAAGAAATGAAAGATGCCTGCGAAAGTGATCTGAAAAACAGAAATCTGACAAAAGGCCCTCACAAGGATGATATGACATTCTACGTGAACGACATAAATCTAAAAAAATTCGGATCTCAGGGACAGCAACGAACATGTGCCCTTTCGCTAAAGCTTGCAGAGCTCAATCTGATTAAAGAAGAAGTCGGCGAAGATGCAGTGCTTCTTCTAGACGATGTAATGAGCGAACTTGATGCGGGAAGACAGGAATATCTTATAGATACACTAAAGGAAAATCAGCTTTTTATAACGACAACAGAGATAGACAGTGATATAAAAGAAAAATTTGAAAATCTTTCTGTTTTCTATGTTACAGATGGAGAAGTAAAGGAAGCGGAAAAATCTGCCCAGATAAAACAGGAAGAAAACTAAAATTTAATAAAAAACAGAAAAATACCCTGCATGTGAGAAATTTCTCATATACAGGGTATTTTTTATTTCCAGTGCGGGATATGCCACTGCGCATAGTCTTCTAATGGGGAAAATCGCTTATTAGAGCGAGTTTATATATATTATGGTATCCGAATATCAAAACGCCTTTAAAACTTGTAAAAAACGAAATTTTAGTGTATAATTAATATCGTTGTAGAAAGAGTATATAGATACAAAAAAGAAGAAAGGGAAAAGGAATGAGCACAGAAGAAAAAGTCAATAATCAGTATGATGCGGCCCAGATTCAGGTGCTAGAAGGCCTAGAAGCAGTCCGCAAAAGACCTGGTATGTATATCGGAAGTACCGGTCCAAGAGGACTTCATCATCTCGTTTACGAAATAGTAGACAACAGTGTCGATGAAGCGCTCGCAGGATACTGTAAAAATATCAAAATAACAATAAACCACGACAACTCAATAACTGTAGAAGACGACGGACGAGGAATGCCTGTAGATAAGCATCCAAAGCTTGGAATACCTGCAGTAGAAGTTATTCACACAGTTCTTCATGCCGGAGGTAAATTCGGAGGCGGAGGATACAAGGTATCCGGAGGTCTTCACGGTGTAGGTGCATCTGTTGTAAATGCCCTCTCTACAGACATGATTGTAGAGGTTAAGAGAAATGGAAAAATCTACAGACAGGAATATAAAAAAGGCAAAACCGTAATGCCGCTTACAGAAATCGGAGAATCCAAGAAGACAGGATCAAAATCAACATTTTGGCCTGATCCAGAAATCTTTGATGAAACTGTATATGATTACGGAACACTTCAGCACAGACTTAGAGAAATGGCGTTCCTGAACAAAGGAATCAAAATCACACTTACTGACGAGCGAGAAGGTCAGAAGAAAAAAGAAGTATTCCACTACGAGGGAGGACTTAAGGAATTCGTTAAACATCTTAACGCAAACAAAGAAGCCCTTCATCAGGAAGTAATATATTTTGAAGTTGTAAAAAAGGATATGGAGCTTGAGGTTGCAATGCAGTACACTGACAAATACAACGAGCTTCTTCTTTCCTATGCAAACAACATCAATACTACAGAAGGCGGAACACATATGGCCGGCTTCAAGTCAGCTCTTACAAGAGTATTTAACGATTATGCGAAAAAGAGCAAAATCTTAAAGGAAAACGACGACTCTCTTTCTGGTGATGATGTAAGAGAAGGTCTTACTGCAATCGTATCTGTAAAGCTGACTCAGCCTCAGTTCGAAGGACAGACAAAAACAAAGCTAGGAAACAGCGAGATGAGAGGCTTTGTTGAAACATCAACAAGTGAAAATCTAATTGCATTCTTAGAAGAGCATCCAAACGAAGCTGCAATTATCATTCAGAAATGTATAAGAGCGGCAAGAGCAAGAGAAGCAGCAAGAAAAGCAAGAGACCTTACAAGAAGAAAGAATGCTCTCGATAGTATTTCTCTACCTGGTAAGCTTGCAGACTGCTCCGAAAAGGACCCTGCAAAATCAGAAATCTTCCTTGTCGAAGGTGACTCCGCCGGCGGAAGTGCTAAACAGGGCCGTGATAGATTAAGACAGGCAGTTCTTCCTCTAAGAGGAAAAATTCTTAACGTAGAAAAAGCAAGACTGGAGAAGATTCTGAACTCAGATGAAATCAGAAACATGATTACTGCATTCGGATGCGGAATCGGAGATGAATTTAATATTAACAAGCTGAGATATCACAAAATCATTATCATGACCGATGCCGATGTCGATGGAGCACATATCAGAACACTTCTTTTGACATTCTTCTACAGATATATGACACCGCTTATCGAAGGTGGATATGTATATGCGGCTAAACCTCCCCTATTCCAGACGAAAAAGGGAAAAGAGGTTCATTATACATACTCAGAGCCTGAGCAGGAGCGTCTTATGGCAAAGCTGAACGAAAAGCCAGGAAAGGCAGATATTCAGAGATACAAGGGTCTTGGAGAAATGGACTTCCATCAGCTATGGGAAACAACTATGGACTACAACAACAGAACTCTTGTACAGATTACTCTAGATGATGCAACAGCAGCAGACGAGATATTTACAATTCTTATGGGCGACAAAGTACCGCCTAGAAAGAAATTCATAGAAGAAAACGCAAGATATGCAGAGCTTGATATTTAGGAAAGGAGGGCTTTGATAGATGACAACATTACTTGAAGATACAAGGATGGAGCAGCATGAGATTCATGACGAGATGAAAAAATCATATATCGACTACGCCATGAGTGTTATCGTAGGCCGTGCCCTTCCTGATGTAAGAGACGGCATGAAGCCTGTACATAGAAGAATTCTATATGGTATGGGTCAGCTAGGTGTTACTCCAGATAAACCACACAAAAAATCAGCCCGTATTGTCGGAGAAGTTATGGGTAAATATCACCCTCATGGTGACAGCTCAATTTATAATGCTATGGTAAGAATGGCTCAGGACTTCTCGCAGAGATACATGCTTGTTGACGGACATGGAAACTTTGGTTCAATCGACGGAGACGGCGCGGCTGCTATGAGATATACAGAAGCGAGAATGACACCGTTTGCGCTTCAGATGCTGAGAGATTTAGAAAAAGAGACAGTTGATTTTAAGGATAACTTTGATGGTGAAGAAAAGGAACCAGTAGTTCTTCCTTCAAGATACCCTAACCTTCTTGTAAATGGTTCAAACGGTATCGCTGTAGGTATGGCTACATCAATCCCACCTCACAACCTATCAGAAGTAATCGATGCTACAGTTAAGCTTATCGACGAGCCTGAGGCTACTGTTGAAGACCTTATGAAAATTGTAAAGGGTCCTGACTTCCCTACAGGAGCAAAGATTCTTGGAAAGAGCGGAATGAAGGAAGCCTACAAAACAGGTATAGGTAAGGTCAAGGTAAGATCTTGCTGCGAAATTGAAGAAACTGACAGAGGAAGATCTCAGATTATAATCAGCGAAATACCTTATCAGGTAAATAAGTCAAGACTGATAGAAAAGATGGCTGAACTTGTAAAAGACAAGAGAGTCGAGGGTATTTCTGCAATAAGAGACGAATCTAACAGAGATGGAATCAGAATTGTAATCGAGCTAAAGAGAGATGCAAATCCTCAGATTACTCTAAACAGACTTTATAAGCACACTCAGCTTCAGGATAGCTACAGCATGATTATGATTGCACTTGTAGATGGACAGCCAAAGGTTTTAAATCTTCACGATATACTGAGTGAATATATCAAATTCCAGAAGGAAGTTGTAACAAGAAGAACTCAGTTTGACCTGAAAAAGGCAGAAGCTAGAGCTCACATATTAGAAGGTCTGAGAATTGCTCTTGATAACATTGACGAAGTAATCAAAACAATTAGAAGCGCATACAACAATGCAAAAGAACTTCTGATGACAAACTTTGGTCTATCAGAAATTCAGGCTCAGGCAATTCTAGACATGAGACTTGCAAGACTGCAGGGTCTAGAACGAGAAAAAATCGAAAAAGAATATGCTGAGCTTATGGAAAAAATCGCATATTACAACTCACTTCTAGCAGACGAAACTCTTCTGATGGGAGTAATAAAAGATGAACTTCTTGAAATCAAATCAAAATATGGTGACAAGAGAAGAACAAAGATAGTAAAAGACGAGTCTGATTTTGATGATGAAGACCTCGTAGAAGAAGAAAAGGTTGCAGTAACACTGACACACCTTGGATATATCAAGAGAGTTCCAGCTGACACATATAAGGCTCAAAAGCGCGGCGGAAAAGGAATCATGGGAATAACAACTCGTGAAAACGACTTTGTCAAAGACCTTATTATGACATCAACTCATGATTATCTGATATTCTTTACAAATACAGGAAAAGCACACAAGATTAAAGCATTCGAAATTCCGGAAGCTACAAGAACAGCAAGAGGAACACCAGCTGTAAACTTCCTGAACCTAATGCAGAAAGAAAGAATCACGGCAGTTATTCCTGTAGAAGAATTCTCAGAAGAAAAATATCTGATTGCTGTAACAAAACACGGTACAATCAAGAAAACTGCCCTATCTGAGTTTGATACAAACAGAAAGACAGGTCTTATCGCAATCAAGCTTAAAGATGACGACCAGCTTATCGGAATCAAAGAAACAACAGGAAATAACAATGTTATCATTGTTACGAAAAAGGGAAAATGCATCTGCTTCAACGAACAGGATGTCAGAGAAATGGGCAGAATTGCCGGCGGCGTAAGAGCTATCAAGCTTGACGACGATGACGAAGTAGTTGCAATGGAACTTGTAGAGGCAAATCAGCAGCTTCTTGTTGTTACAGAAAATGGATTTGGAAAGAGAACACCTGTAGAAGAATACAAGGTTCAGGTTAGAGGCGGAAAAGGACTTCTGACATATGACAAAGCTAAGTTCAAGAAGACAGGAGCTCTTATCGGAGCAATGGTAGTAGATGAAGATGACGAAATCCTGATGATAAATTCAGACGGCATAATTATAAGAGTTAGAGCTGAAGAGGTTTCTGTACTCGGCCGTGCAACTCAGGGTGTTAAGATCATGAAGGTTGAAGACCAGACAAAGATAGTCGCAATGGCAAAAGTAATAAAAGAAGAAGACGAAGATGACGATGAAGATGTCAAAAAAAGCAAGAAGGAAAAAGCTTCAAATGAGCAGTTGACTCTTTAATTCGAAATCAATATGCGTTATAATTTACCTGTGTACAGTTATATGTGCACAGGTAGTTTTTTATTAAAGGAGAAAGAAAAGTGGACAATATAAATATTTCAATACCGGGTAAACCAGAATACCTGACGATGATAAGACTGGCAGCCGGATCTATTGCGACAACAGCAGGCTTTGACATCGAAGCAGCTGACGACGTCAAAAATGCTCTTACAGAAGCATGTAAAAATGTATCATGCCATGGTGAAGACGGATTCAGCAACAAATATATAATTAGCTTCAAAGTAGAAGAAGGATCCATGGAAATAATGGTTCAGGATGATTGCGATAAGCATACACTAGAAAAGAAGTGCAAACCATGTATGCACTGCCCTGCAGAGGGAGACATTGGAATTATCGTAATAAAATCATTAATGGATGAAGTTGAATTTGGGAGAGATGATAAGCAGCATAAGTTTATCAGAATGGTGAAAAGAGAATGTTAAATAAGGAATTGTTTGAAGCATACAAAAAAAATCCTACAACAGAAAACCGTAATATAATTGTCGAAAACAATCTCTATATGGTTGATATTCTTATAAGAAAATATTTAGGAAAAGGCATTGAATACGATGATCTTTATCAGGTTGGGGCTCTTGCCCTTGTAAATGCCGTAGAAAGATTTGATCCGAGTAAAGGATTCGAATTCAGCTCTTTTGTTACGCCTACAATTCTTGGGGAAATAAAAAAATATTTCAGGGACAAGCAGTGGTCTCTGAAGGTACCTAGAAGACTAAAAGAGATTTCGGCAAAGGTTCAGGAGGCAAAGGATGCCCTATACAGGGAAAATCACAAGAATCCTACAGTTGAGGAAATTTCAGAAAGAACAGGATTTCCTGTTGAACAGATAATCGAGGCGATTGAAGGTTCTAAAGCATATGGAACATATTCCCTTGATAAAACCTATGATGAATCTGGCGATGAGGGGGATGGATCCTATTTCGAAAAGTATACAGGATTTGATGAGCAAGGATATGACAGAGTTGAGACATCTGAAATAATAACAGAAGTAATGAAAAACTTCAGCGACCAGTACAAATTTATATTCAGAGAGAGATTTATAAATGACAAGTCTCAGTCGGAAATTGCAGAAAAGCTCGGAATATCTCAGATGACTGTTTCAAGAGCCGAAAAGAACATTGTAGGAATGTTCAAAGCAGAGCTTAACAGATATTAATCAGATGTTGATTAGATGTTGATTAGATGTTTTGTTGCTCAGAAAAAATCAGAAAAAAGTAATAGAAAATAAGGGGGACACCTAAGCAAGTAATATCTGCTATAGGTATCCCCTTTTGTATTGTTAACTTATGATTATCAGATTGAATGAAAGCTTTTTTATACGGGAAATTAATCTCTCGTGATTGGGATATTTACTATAAACTCTGTTCCCTCGCCTTCTCTACTTCTACAGATGACATTTCCATCGTGAGCTTCAGCAATCCATTTTACCATGGAAAGTCCAAGTCCAAAGCTTTCCTCATTCATAGTTCTTGCTTTATCGCCTTTGAAAAATCTGTTGAAAATATCCGGTAGATCCTCTTCTGAAATTCCCTGACCGTTATCAGAAACTGTAAACACTGCATTGCCATTTACCGATGCAAGTTTTAAAATAGCGAAGGAATCTAAACGCCCTACATTTCTATATTTTATGGCGTTTGTTATTAGGTTTATGAGCATTCTCATAACTAAAGTTTCATCAGCTTTTATTATTACATCAGGCTGTATATCTGATTTTAGAATGACCCCGTTTTTTGATGCTACAGGTGTAAGCTCTTCTACTAGACCGCTGCATAGAATTGATACATCAAATTCTTCAATTTCAAGAACATTAGACTTACTCATTGCATGGGACATCTGAAGAAGCTGCTGGATAAGCGACATCATTCTGCTGCACTGGTGCTGAATTACAGATAGAGACTCCTTATATTCACAGATTTCTTTTGCATTATTTAGAGTATATTCGCATTCTGTAAGTATTACAGACACAGGCGTTTTTAGCTCATGGGAAACGTCAGATGTAAACTGTTTTTCTGAGTTAAATGCTTTTTCTAGCCTGTCTAGCATCATGTTGAGCGTATTTGTAAGATAGTAAAGCTCGTCTTTTTTCGCACATTCTGGAAGTCTGACAGAAAGATCATTTCCACCAGAAATTCTGTCTGCTGTTTCTGTTATCTTAGCAATCGGTAAAAGCCCTTTTCTTGCTATATAGTATCCGCAGGCGGCTGCAATTAGGATGAACATCGGAAATCCTAAAATGAAAAATTTAACGAATTTATTTACGGCGCTTATGCTTATATCGAGAGGATATATTCCCCTTACCCATATGCCCCTTCCGTTATCATAGGAATTATATAAATCGTATATAAGCCATCTATCATCATCTGTTTTTACTTCGTGAAATTCTCCGCTTTCAAGTCTTGTGGAAACGGGGAAATCATCGGGAGCATTGCCTTTGATCTTGATACCACTATCGCTGTAAATCATTAGGGTTGAGCCCTTGTAGTATGATGTGAAGCTATTTTTGACTTCGATTGTGTTGTTGTAGAATTCTATATTGTCAAAGCCCGATTGGACTGCTTGCACAAGATTGTCTTTTACAGATGCTCTAAATTGGGAGTTTGATGACAGCAAAAATACGCCGCAGATTATCACATACATGACAATCAGCACAGCCGTATAGTATATGGTTATTCTTTTTCTGATTGAAGATTTTTTCATGGCAAGAATCCTTCCTTTACTTAATCACATATCCTATGCCTCTGACTGTCTGTATGAGCTTTTCATCTGAGCCTTGGTCTATTTTGTTTCGGAGGGTTCTGATGTAGACATCTATTATGTTGCTTGCTCCGTCGTAGTCATAGTTCCAGATGTGCTGCTGGATTTTTTCTCGTGAGAGGACGATGCCTTTGTTATGCATGAGATATTCGAGAATCGCATACTCCTTTGCTGTTAGCTTTATTTCTCTGCCGTCTCTTTCGGCAGTTTTGCTTTTTGTATTTAGTGTAAGAGAGCCTGCTTTTAGATTAATATCTGTCTGGTCAACTCCATTTCTTCTTATGAGAACGCGGATTCTTGCGCTCAGCTCTTCTAGAGAGAATGGTTTTGTTAGATAATCGTCTGCCCCGCTATCAAGTCCCCTAACCCTGTCTTCTACAGAAGTTTTAGCTGTAAGAAGAAGCACAGGAGCTGGATTTTTTTTCTCTTTCATATATCGTAAAACGCTAAGTCCGTCTCTTCCCGGGAGCATTATATCTAGAATAACAGCATCGTACTCTGAGGCATCTATATAATCTACAGCATCGTTTCCGTCAAAACACACGTCAGTAGTATACCCTTCAGTCTTTAGATGTTTTGAAATTGTATGGCAAAGTCTCTTCTCGTCTTCTACTATAAGTATTTTCATAAATCCCGCTTCCCTTCTCTATATGCGAAAGCCTCCGGAAAATGCTTTCCAGAAATTTTCGTCTCTATTTCCTGTAATCAAAAGGTTTTCTAAGTTTATTTTATAATATAGCAAAAATATTAAAAACAATGAAGTTTTTCATTTTAATTTCATTTTAGCATATTATTATCAGGGTAAATAAAAAACATAAACAAAAGGGAGGCGTTACTAATGAAAGGTAAATTAAATAAAAAGATTATAATTATAGTTATCGCAGTAGCTGTTATTTGCGGCGGAATATATGTAGGGACAACTTATTCAAATGCAATGACACTAGATGAGGCAAAGAATGTCGCTGTAAATTTTGTTCCTGAGTCAGCAACACTAGTTGAAAGTGAAGATGATGATGGAGAGTATGAGCTAAGCTATAGAGATAGCAAATCAGGAAAATCTTATGAGGTTGTAATCAGCAAAAAAGATAAGGCTGTAAAAGAATTCACAGTAAAGCGCGATGCTATGGAAGGTGGAGTCGAAATTAAAATCAGCGAAGATCAGGTGAAGAAGATTATAAAAGACGAGTTTGGATCAGTTACAGAAATCAAAGTTGATTTAGACGAAGATGATGGTCTTTATAGCTATGACGTAAATTTTAAGGCGCCCGACTACAGAGGAGAAGCTGAGGTAAATGCTGAAACAGGTGTAATTGTGGAAAGCACTCTGAAGTACGGGAAAGCTGTAACAGTGCCTTTAGATGATATGGATGATGACGATGACGATGATGATTCAGATGCCGCATCAGCAGAAATCATAACTGAGCAGGAAGCAAAAGATATCGTATTAGCAAAGATTCCAGGAGCTGTTATTGATTATATAAAGCTTGATACTGATGACGATGACGTGAAAGAATACGAAGGTCAGGCAACTTTAGGCGACTATGAATATGACTTTGAAATCAACGCAGCATCAGGCGTAATAATTAATTTTGAAAAAGAGCTAAAAGATAATGATATTGATGATAAATAATAACTGAAATTAAAAGAAAAACTACCGGACGCATGCCGGTAGTTTTTTAGTCTTTATAAAGGCTTGTACTGAGGGTCATTCTTTCTTAAATCTTCTAGATTTTCACGAATAATATCTTCTACTTTTGTATGAAGATTTGCAAGCTCTTTTCTATCCATAGCTGCTGTATCGAAAGGCTCTAGAATTCTAGCATAGGAATGAGTTCCATGTTTAATTACGCCGTCATCTTCGAACATTCTGTATGTTCCCTGGATTGCAACAGGCACTACAGGAACCTTTGCCTTTGTTGCAAGCTTGAAGCTTCCTGCCTTGAATTCTGCCATATCCTTTCCTTTGCTTCTTGTTCCTTCAGGGAATATTACAAGAGAAAATCCCTGTTTAAGAAGATCCACACCTTCTTTGATTGACTTCAGAGATTCGCGAGCATCTCCCCTTTTGATGAAAACGCCGCGAATTGCTTTGATCCATTTTCCAAAGTATGGCAGCTTTTCTAGATTTTCTTTTGCTATAAATCCAACCTGTTTGCCCTCGCAGGCTTTGATCATAATTAGAATATCGGCATAGCCCTGATGATTTGATATGAATACGCATGGACCCTCTGGAATGTTTTCGCGTCCTTCAATATCGAAGGTCATGTCGAATATATCCATAACGCTGTTTACCCATACTGCAGTTGAAGAGGCAATAAGCTCTCTTTCTTTTTCAAGGTCGCCGGATTGTCTTATTTCGTCTATATCTCTAAAAAGATTGTTGAACACTCCTATTGAGCGGAACATTCTAAATCCGTTTACAAGATTGCTGAAAAATTTCAATTGAATCCCTCCCAAATGTTAATTTTGCAATATAAATACTATAACATAAAACCAGTAGAAATATCCACGACAAAAAGATATAATATAGAATAAACAGATAATTGGCATAAAAGAGGTAAAAATATGGGATTAAACAACAAAAATAATACAAAGGCTTACCTGATTGCGATTATAGCAGGTCTTGTGATTTTTTCAGCGACGGCTGTTATTATCGTATCAGGAAATGAAGCAGGATTTGATGATGGTATAAGATTTTGGGTATATGAACATCGTAACCCTGTTTTAGACAGGTTTTTTATAACCGTTACATACATGGGAAATTGGCAGTTTATGGTTTTGATTGGAATTTGTCTTCTTGTTTTTTCAAAGACAAGAAAAACGGCAGGAATTCCCTTTGCAGTTACATCCTTAACATCGACTTTGATATATAAACTCATAAAGTCGACTTTTCAGAGGCCGAGACCTGATTTGATGTATAGAATAATTGAGCAGGGAGGATTTTCCTTTCCAAGCGGCCACTCTATGAACTGCATGGTATGCTACGGAATATTGATATATTTAATTCGAAGGAATGTAAAAGACAAAAAAGCCGCAAATCTTCTGACAGGCATATGCGCAGGACTTATAGTTCTAATTGGCATAAGCAGAGTCTATGTGGGCGTGCACTTTCCAACGGACATTATCGGAGGATGGAGCCTTGGAATATCAGTGCTTGCAGCGGCAATTCTCATACAAGAAAAAAGGAGGAATTTATAATGGTTTACACAAGTATCAAAGAAGTAATTGGGAAAACTCCCCTTCTAAATCTAAAAAATATAGAAAAGGATGAGGGATGCGGTGCTAAGATTTATGGTAAGCTTGAGGCTGTAAATCCTGCAGGAAGCATAAAAGATAGAGCAGCTCTTTCTATGATAAGAGAAGCAGAAAAAGCAGGGATTTTAAAACCAGGCGGAACTATTATCGAGCCTACAAGTGGAAATACAGGAATCGGCCTTGCGGCAATAGCAGCATCTGAAGGATACAGAGCTATATTTGTTCTGCCAGA
Source organism: uncultured Clostridia bacterium (assembly GCA_963558075.1). Lineage (GTDB taxonomy): Bacteria > Bacillota > Clostridia > Peptostreptococcales > Anaerovoracaceae > CALHKP01. Next base: position 15,306 of record CAUWFN010000041.1, read on the forward strand.
ATCTATGAGTATCGAAAGAAGAAAGCTTCTAAAGGCTTATGGCGCAGAGCTTGTTCTTACAGAAGCATCAAAAGGGATGCAGGGTGCTGTAGAAAAGGCACAGGAGCTTAACAATGAGATAGAAGGAAGTTTTCTCTGCGGACAGTTTGTAAATCCTGCAAATGCAAAGGCTCACTACGAGACTACAGGACCAGAAATCTACGAAGACCTAGGCGGAAAGGTTGATATATTTGTTGCGGGAATGGGAACAGGCGGAACTGTGACAGGATGCGGCAGATATCTAAAAGAAAAAAATCCTGACGTAAAAATTGTCGGAATTGAGCCTTTCAAGTCACCTCTGATTTCGGAGGGAAAAGCAGGTCCTCACAATCTTCAGGGCATAGGAGCAAATTTTGTTCCTGACGTTTTAGACAGAGATGTTGTAGATGAAATCATAACTGTAAAAGAAGAGGATGCCTACGAATTTGCGAGAAAGCTAGCAGCAAGAGAAGGTTATCTTGCAGGAATAACATCAGGTGCAGCTCTTTGGGCAGCTGTTCAGCTTGCAAAGAGAGAAGAAAACAAAGGCAAAAATATTGCAGTTATATTCCCTGATACAGGAGAAAGATATCTTTCAACAGTGCTGTTTGACTTTGATTAGGCGGATTTATCTGGAGTATATTTTGTGCCGGCTTTTGTATGTATTAAGGTAAAAAGGGAGAAATAAATGGCAATAACAGTAGGAATGTTAAGAAAGCTTGAGATAACGAAGAATTTTGAGCTTGTTGCTGGCGAAGGAGGACTCGATAAGACAATAGACGGAACTGAGATTTTGGATTTTGAGTTTGCTGATTCGACTAAGGATTACAGAAAAGACAGAGCTTTTGTTGGGAACAGTATTGTTCTGACTAGTTTTCTATATGCAAAGGATGATCCGAATCTTGTAGTTGACGCTGTTGAAAAACTCATAAAATACGATGTCCATGCCCTAGCCTACAAACCTGTTATCTTCGAGAATCTGCCTCAGAAGGCACTTGATATTGCAAATGCAATGGATTTTCCAATATTTCGATTTGGAGGAGACGAATTTTTCGAAGATGTAATAATAAATATCAGTAATATGAGCTTTGCTGATCGAGCTGCAGAGGAAAAAAACATGCTTTTCAAGGAAATCATAAGCGGAAGACGTGAAGAAAACCAGATTGCAGACTATATATCTGACAGCAGTCTTAAGTATCTGGCGGCCTTTTGCATCAATGCAAAGGGTATCGATGACCTTGAAAGTCTTGTAAAATATTCTATCGTAAGCAAATACGTGAAAAAGAGAACCTACTGCGGTGTATGCGAGGGTCGTCTTTTCATCGTAGCATCTTGCGAAAAAGGAAATCCTCTTGATTTCAAAGAGATAATGTCAGAATGCCTAAGCTCGTACGGTATAGATTTTGATATACTTGCTGGCTCTAATTTGGGTATGAGCAGCGTTACATCTGATGGTTCTAATACTGCGCGTATAATCAAAGAAGCTTACTGGTGCGAGAAAATAGCAGAAATCGAGCAGGTAAAGGTAAAAAAATATGCTGATATAGGAATGTACAAATTTATAATAAGCCGTGTGAATGACAAGGAAACGCTGGATTTTGCCTACGATTATCTGCGCCCTGTTCTCAGCGATGCAGAAGGAAATGCAGAGCTTCTAAAAACGGGAGCAGAATATGTGTTTTCCGGAGGTGATGTGGCAAAGACAGCTGAGAAGCTTTTCTGCCATAAGAACACAGTGAGATACAGAATCAACAAGCTTCAGGAAAAAGTAGACATTAATTCCACAGAAAAAGATTTTTATGCTAATCTCTCTTCTGCCGTCAAAATGATATATCTGAGTAGGCTTGCAAAGAAGCTTTAGGGATGTGTCAATCAAAGCAAGACTTTTTAGAACACTATATATGTAAAAAAACTGGAAAATATATGGGTGAAAAACGAGAAATTTGTAGAAAACACAAATAAATATAAAATTTTTATTTTAAACATTAAATAATTTTTTACGATTCAGCTTATAACTTCTCAAATCCTTATAAACCCTTATTCTATGCGGTATTTGAGAAGTTATAGCTTGAATGTCAGTTCACAAATCGGCTTAAA
>CAUWFN010000042.1:0-16670 GCA_963558075.1 uncultured Clostridia bacterium
GAAGCCTTGCCCTTTGCCTAATGGTTTATTCTAATATTAAGCTAGTATTAAGATTTCTTAAAAATTCTATCTAGTTGTTGATTTTACAGTAATTACAGCTATAATTAAATATAACTGAATATGGAAATGACACCCGTCGTAGAATTCGAAGTACTATTTACTTTTGGACTAAGCGAAAAGACTTCGACATTAATTTTTCTGCGGAGCATTTTATTACAATCCGCTTATATTACTGAAATTTTAACAGAAAACACTTGCTTTAATCTGCTGTATCATATATAATAGATACGCGAATTTAGCTTAAGTATTGCTAAAAATATAAGAAAAGTGGGGTAAATAAATTATGGCAAATATTAAATCCGCAAAGAAAAGAATCAGAGTTATTGACAAGAAGACAGCTAGAAACAAGAGAGTTAAGGAACACGTTAAGACAGCTATCAAAGAATTCGAAGCTGCTATGGCCGCTGAAGATTTAGAAACTGCTGCAGAAAAGCTTACTTTAGTAGAAAAGAAGTTAATGCAGGCTGCTGCTAAGGGAACACTTAACAAGAAGGCTGCTTCAAGAAAAGTTTCAAGACTAACTTTAAGATTCAACGCTGCAAAAGCAGCAAAATAAGTCTCACCCGTCCCCACCAGTGTATAAGTTAAATACACATGCATAGAGCGAAAAGAACGATGGAAGTGTCTCCCATCGTTTTTTTTATATTTTTTTAAGATTGGAGTTCATATGCTGCTTAACAGTATTTTATCAGGAATAGAATTTACAACTAACGCAAAACAAGATGGCCTTAATACAGAAATTACCGACATAGTCTATGACTCGCGTAAAGCATGCGCGGGCAGCATCTTTGTTGCAATAAAGGGAGAAACCCTAGACGGTCACAAGTTTATACAAGGAGCAAGGGACAAAGGATGCAGAGTATTTCTCGGTACTGACGACATAGAAATTCCGGAAGATGCTATATATATCAAGGTAAAAAATGCAAGATGTGCCCTTTCTAGAATGTCTGCAAACTTTTTTGCTCATCCTTCCAAGGAGCTTACAGTAATAGGCGTTACAGGAACAAAAGGAAAAACTACGATTACAACTTCGATTGCCCAGGTTCTGCACGCAAATGGCCTTAGCACAGGAATTATCGGAACTAACGGCGCAAGATATGCAGGAATCACAGAGGATACATCAAACACAACACCAGAAAGCTACGAGCTTCACAGGATTCTCAGAAATATGGTAAACAAAGGTGTAAAATGCGTCTGCATAGAGGTTTCCTCCGGAGGCCTTATGATGCACAGAGTTGATGATGTAAATTTCGCTCTAGCCCTATTTACAAATATTTCACCAGACCACATAGGACCAAAAGAGCATCCTACCTTCGACGATTATCTAAACTGCAAGTTAAGACTTTTCACCCTTGCAAAACACGGAATCGTTAATTTTGATGATTCTTACGCAGATACAATAAAATCCTATGCGAAAAATCACGGCTGTGAGATTATAGGTTTTTCTATAGATAAAAGCGCTGAAGATTCTGATGCAAGATATTTTGCTGAATCAGTAAAATACCACGACAAGCTGGCAAGCTTTGGCTCTGACTTTATCTGCAGAGACAAATCCGATAACTCGACATTCCCATACACTATTAACGTACCGGGCAAGTTCAGCATTTACAATGCTCTTGCAGTTATAGGAGCATGCCACTTTATGGGTCTTTCAAATGAGGAGATTGCAAAGGCAGTTCCAAACATCAAAGTCGATGGCCGCGTTGAAGTCCTCGATATCATGCCGGGGTCTACGATAATTCTTGACTACGCTCACAACAAAACAAGCCTCGAGAATATTCTCACAAGCCTTCGCGCATATAATCCATCTCGTCTTCTATGCCTTTTCGGCTCAGTAGGTGGAAGAACAAAGCTCAGAAGGAAGCAGCTTGGCGAGGTCGCATCAAAGCTTTGCGATTTTTGCATCATAACAAGTGAGGACCCTAGAGACGAAGATCCAATGACAATAATAAACGATATTGCAGCATGCTTTGATGAATCTAGCTGCGATTACATAAAGGAAGTTAACAGAGCAAAGGCAGTCCAGACTGCAGTAGATATGCTAAAACCTGGCGACGTTCTCGTTCTTGCAGGTAAAGGGACAGAAACTTATATGTATGTCGGCGGCAAAAAAATAGCATACGATGAAAAACAGACTGCAATAGATGCCGTAAATAATAGACTAGCTTGTGAAGCTCAGAATTCAAAGTAAAATACAGGATTCTAATAACATTTCCTATCCGCTCACAAAGAAACCCGTCTGAAGCTGATTTTATAAATCGCTTTCAGACGGGTTTTACTCTTTCTAAACTTTATTCTATTGTTTGTAAATCTATATGAGTATCAAAAACACTTCTAAAATAAAGTTATTTTCTTCCCATGAGCTCTTTTAGGCATGACCTTGCAACATTGTTATCGCCTTCGTACGGAAGCTTTCCATCCTTACCGTACATGTAGCTTTCGTCTCCTTTTCCGAGAATTGCAATGCAATCACCTGCTCTTGCGCTTTCGATTGCTTCTCTTATGGCATCCTTTCTGATAGGATTAAATGATACTTTTTCGCGTTCTTTGATTCCCTCAAGAATCATTGATACAATCTGGTTTACATCAGAATTTCTCGTATCCTGCTCTGTCAAAAAGATTCTGTCTGCATACTTATCTGCGATTTCTCCCATCTCGCTTCTCTTTGTCTGATCACGCTTTCCTGCGCATCCAAACACAACGATAAGTCTTGCTGGCGGCTCTACAGTCTTTCTCAAAAATCCTAAGAATTTCTCATATCCGTCAGGTGTATGGGCATAGTCTACGACAACATCAAAATCCTGTCCCTCGTCGATTGGCTCTGCTCTTCCTGCAACCTGGCTTATATGCTTTGATTTTTCTAAGATAACCTCGATAGGAGTTCCCGCATCATGAAGCGCTGCAATAGCACCTAGTAGGTTATACACGTTATATTCTCCAAGCAGGTTAGTTTCTACCGGATAAACTTTTTCTCCTATGTGAAGATCAAAATAGCTTTTCTTTGAGGTGCATCTTACGTTCTCCGCTCTATAGTCAGCATCATTTTTTATTCCGTATGTGATTATCCCTGCCTTTGTACACTCTCTTAGGCCATCTGCTGTAAAGCTGTCGTTATTTATTACAGCCTTCGCATCTTCTGAAAGTCCTCTAAAGAGTGTTTTCTTGGCTTCGAAATACTGCTCCATGCTCTTGTGGTAATCAAGATGGTCATGAGTCAAATTAGTGAAAATCGCATAATCAAATTTCACCGCATCTACCCGTCCCATGCAAAGACCCTGAGAACTTACTTCTAGTGCTACAGCCTCTGCACCTCTTTTTTTCATCCGAGAAAGTGACTCGTGAAGAGTAATAGGGCCAGGAGTTGTAAGTCCTCCCTCTAGCTCGTAGTCCCTGAATCTAGTTGCAATTGTTCCGATATACCCGCAAGGAGAAACCTCACTATATATCTGCTGAATAATATTGGTAATAGTTGTTTTTCCGTTCGTTCCTGTAACACCAAAGATTTTCATCTCGGATGTCACATCATTAAAATAAATCTCGCATGCATCGTTGAGTGCCTTTACTGTATCCTCAACCTGAATATATTTAACGCCCTCTACCTCGTGCTCTACAGGTTCTGAGTGAATGATAACGGACGCGCCCTTTTTTACCGCATCGTCTACATAATCGTGTCCGTCAAGCTCGTTTCCAATGATACAGAAAAACGCATCGCCTTTCTCTACAAGTCTTGAATCTATCTTTAAACTCATAATGCTGCGCCTGCCTTTCTATATAATATTAACTTACTCTGGATCATCTGCAAGAACTGGGCCCTCATACATAAATGCAGGCATAAGCTCTAGCTTAAATTTGTTCCATCTTCTCTTGTTGTCTATTTTTTCTTTTGTCTGCGGATCTTCGCATACTCCTGTTCTTATGTATTTATCAAGATCTGCATATGTGAATCCTAAGTTCTGCTCATCTGTCAGACCGGAAAGTCCATCGATTGGTGTCTTGTGAACTAGGTTATCTGGAAGACCAAGCTCTGTTCCTACAGCTTTTACTTCCTGAACTGTCAGCTTTGAAAGCGGGCTGAAGTCCCCTGCCATATCTCCGTATCTTGTAGAGTATCCAACCCAGTCCTCTGAAAGATTGCATGTGTTTGCAACTCTTCCGTTCATCGACTGAGCAACTGCATATGTAGCTGCCATTCTAAGGCGTGCAGGAAGATTTGTTCTTGTCTGCTTGCTCATTTCGCATGGAAGCTTATCTGAAAGCTCAGATACCATTGCCTCAAATGGAGCTTTGATGTTGATGATTGAATGTTCAATTCCAAGATGTGTTACTAGCTGGATTGACGCATCTATGTCTGCCTGCTCACCATTTGGTAAAAGAACGCCGTAAACACGGTCTTTTCCAAGAGCCTCGCAGCACAAGGCCGCTACAACAGAGCTGTCTTTTCCTCCACTGATTGCAACTACAGCCTTACAGTCTTTTCCGTTCTGCTCGAAAAATTCCCTAATCCAGGCAACACACTGTTCTTTAACTTCTTTTGCATTAAACGTATACACATTGCACCTCCAGGCTTTTTTATAAAAAATATATGTGTTTCATAATTATACCGTACTAGTATATCATATTACCTTATGCAACTATACCATTTTTGTGTGGAAAAATTGTGTTTAATTTATTTTTTGTGGTAAAATACATGTAAAAAGTCATTGCGAGGTGAAAAAATGGAAAGCAGCGTTGCTATAATATCTATAATAGTAAAAAATACGAAACTTATCGAGCAGGTTAACGAGCTGCTTCACAGTAACGGTGAATATATAATTGGGCGAATGGGACTTCCCTACAGAGAAAAGAATCTTAACATAATCTGTATTGCTATGGATGCACCAGCTAATATTCTAAACGCTCTTGCAGGAAAGCTTGGTGCTATGGAAGGAGTAACGAGCAAAGTCGTTTACGGCGAATAAAACGTTAGGATTAGGCCGCTTCAAGTGTTTTGGGCCGCAAAACTTGTACCAGGCCCATTGTAGTGTTTGGGGCCGCAAAACTTGTGCCAAGCACCTTGTAACGCATTAGGCCGCTTCAAGTATTTTGGGCCGCAAAACTTGTACCAGGGCCCTTATAACGATAAATATTCGGAGAAAAAATATGAGACAAAAACTTATAAATACAGTTGACATACTAAAATTAGGTACTCTTCCTGATGATGACCTCTTAGCAGAGCTTCTTCTAACTGAGGATTCAGATGTTATAAAATATCTAGGCGAGCAGGCTGCAGAGGTCCGAAAAGAGGTTTACGGAAACAGCATATATATAAGAGGACTTATCGAGTTTACTAATATCTGCAAAAACGACTGCCTGTACTGCGGCATCAGGCGAAGCCAAAAGAGCGCATGCCGCTACAGGCTCACCGCGGAGGAAATCATGAATTGCTGCCGTAGCGGTTATGATCTAGGCTTTCGCACTTTTGTGCTACAGGGCGGCGAGGACCCTTATTGGGACGACGAGAGACTGGCTTCTGTGGTTCGCTCCATCAAAGGTGAGTTTCCAGGGTGCGCTGTGACGCTTTCGGTCGGGGAGCGAAGCTGCGAAAGCTACCGCTGCCTTTTTGAGGCGGGCGCTGACAGATATCTTTTAAGGCATGAGACCGTCGAAAAATCTCACTACCAAAAGCTTCATCCCGCGGAGATGAGCTTTGATAATCGCATGAACGCACTCAGAAATCTCAAGGAAATCGGATACCAGACAGGATGCGGATTCATGGTTGGAACTCCTGGCCAAACTATAGAAAACATTATAAAAGATATCAAATTTGTATACGACTTTAAGCCCGCAATGTGCGGCATAGGTCCGTTTATATCAGCAAAGGGCACACCTTTCGAAAACGAACCTTCGGGATCTTCCGAGCTTACTATTAGAATATTAAGCATCATAAGGCTTCTTTTACCAAAGATTCTGCTCCCGGCAACTACAGCCCTTGGAACTGCCTCTTCTGATGGTAGAGCTAGAGGAATTCTCGCTGGCGCAAATGTAATAATGCCAAACCTTTCCCCTGCTGATGTCAGAAACAAATATGCTCTTTATGACAACAAACTAAATACAGGATGTGAAGCCAGCGAAAAGCTTGCTGAGCTTGTTTCATCTATGAAAGAAATCGGCTATAATATAGTAGTTGATCGAGGTGACAATCCCGATTATAGAAAAAAAGACTGAACCTGCTTCAGAAATGGAGCAGAAAAAATAAATATTTCAACTGACGGGAAAGGTTATGCCTGACCCGAAAGAAAGGACTGAGAACTATGTATAATCCAAAATCACTAAAAGCCGAGGAATTCATTTCCCACGAGGAAATTCTCGACACGCTTGCCTTTGCTCAAGCAAACAAAAACAATGTAGAGCTTATCGAAAAGGTCTTACAGAAAGCTGAGCTGGAAAAAGGAATTGACCACCGCGAAGCTTCACTTCTTCTTGCCTGCGATGACCCTGCTGTAACTGAAAGAATTTATAAACTTGCGCAGAAAATCAAGAAAGATTTCTACGGAAACAGAATCGTTATGTTTGCGCCTCTATATCTTTCTAACTACTGCGTAAATGGCTGTGTATATTGTCCATACCATCATCAGAACAAACACATTTCAAGAAAGAAACTTACTCAGGATGAAATCAGACAGGAAGTTATCGCCCTTCAGGATATGGGCCACAAACGTCTTGCACTTGAGGCTGGCGAGGACCCTGTTAACAATCCTATAGAATACATTCTTGAATCAATTAAGACTATTTACTCAATCAACCACAAAAACGGCGCTATCAGACGTGTAAACGTCAACATCGCTGCAACTACAGTTGAAGAATACAGAATGCTAAAAGAAGCCGGGATCGGAACTTATATTCTATTCCAGGAAACATACAACAAAAAAGCTTACGAAGAGCTTCACCCTGTTGGACCAAAACACAACTATAACTGGCATACAGAAGCTATGGATAGAGCCATGGAAGGCGGAATTGACGATGTAGGCCTTGGAGTTTTATTCGGTCTTGATACTTACAACTACGAGCTTGCAGGTCTTTTGATGCATGCAGAGCACCTCGAAGCAGTTCACGGCGTAGGTCCTCATACTATCAGTGTTCCAAGAGTACGTCCTGCTGATGATATCGACCCTGCTGATTTTGATGCCGGCGTTGACGGCGGTCTTACAGACGATTTGTTTGCAAAGATTATTGCCATTATCAGAATTGCAGTTCCTTATACTGGCATGATTATGTCAACAAGAGAAAGCAAAGAAATGAGAGATAGAGGCCTTCATATCGGTATTTCTCAGATAAGTGGTGCTTCCAAAACAAGCGTTGGCGGATATGCTGAGCCAGAAGCAGAAGATGATAACTCTGCACAGTTTGACGTAAACGACAACAGAACTCTTGATGAAGTAGTAAAATGGCTTATGGATCTTGGATATATCCCAAGCTTTTGCACTGCCTGCTATAGAGAAGGAAGAACAGGAGATAGATTTATGTCCCTATGCAAGAGCGGTCAGATCCAAAACTGCTGTCATCCGAATGCTTTAATGACGCTAAAAGAGTATCTTGTTGACTATGCTTCAGAAGAAACTCGCAAAACAGGAGAAAGAGTAATCACTGAATGCCTAGATGATATTCCAAAAGAAAAAGTAAGACAAATCTGCGAAGAGCATCTAAAAGAAATAGAAAACGGCAAGCGTGATTTCAGATTCTAGAAAAAGGTGATTTTATGAGTGAATTTAAATCCGAAAAAATAGCTAGTGCAAGCTCAGGTACAGGACTTAACTCAACGCCAAGTGCAAACAGACTTCATATAAGCTTTTTCGGAAGACGAAATGCTGGAAAATCCAGTGCTGTAAATGCTCTTACTGGTCAAAAGGTTTCTATAGTATCTGATGTAAAAGGAACTACCACAGACCCTGTCAGCAAGGCTATGGAAATCCTTCCAATCGGCCCTGTCAGCATAATAGATACAGCCGGAATCGATGATGAAGGTGAAATCGGCATGGCTCGAATAGACCGCTCCCTTAGGGTTCTTGCAAAGACTGATGTTGCAATCCTAGTAACAGATGTAACAAACAGATTTTCCAAATACGAGGAAAACTTAATAGACCAGTTTAAAAAGAGAAATACTCCGTTCATACTTCTTGTGAACAAAACAGATCTTCTCCAAGAATCTGACCTTTCAGGTAATGATGGATCTGTCAAAGACAGCTTTGATAAAAAAGCTAAGGCCCTAGGATGTCCTGCCGTTTATTTTTCGGCAGTTACAGGAAATGGCATAGATGAGCTAAAAAAAGCAATCATAGAAGTATGCGGAGATAGAAAAGAAAAGTATATACTTGGAGATGTTCTTACCCCTAATAAGCTTGTAATTTTAGTTACGCCTATAGATGAATCAGCACCAAAAGGTAGGCTTATTCTTCCACAAGTACAGACTATACGAGATATCCTAGATTCTCACTGCATGTGCATGACAGTTCAGTTTGAGCAGCTTGCCTACGCTCTTTCTGCACTAAAAGAGCCTCCGTTTGCAGTTATTACAGACAGCCAAATCTTTGATAAGGTTAAATCTGTAGTTCCAGGCGACATCTACTTGACATCATTTTCTATTCTCTTTGCTAGATTTAAGGGAATCTTGGATACTGCGGCAAAAGGTGCTTTCGCCTGTGAAAATCTAAAGGACGGGGATAAAGTCTTAATCTCCGAAGGCTGCACTCATCACAGACAGTGCAATGATATAGGAACTGTGCGTCTTCCAGCTTGGATAGAAGGCTTCAGCGGAAAAAAACTCGAGTTTGAGTTCACATCGGGAGGAGATTTCCCAGATGACCTAAGTAGATTCAGCCTGATTGTTCACTGCGGTGGATGCATGCTCAACGAAAAGGAGATGGAATACAGAATGAATTGCGCGAAGCTTCAGGGTGTTCCATTCACAAACTACGGAATTTTCATAGCTCACATGAATGGCATTCTTACTAGATGTCTCAAAATATTCGAGTCATAAATATTCAATATGGTAATTTTTAATTAGATTCGATATTTTAACAGCTAAATTTTATCTGATTAGATTAAAAAAAGGAAGATTGGCATGATCCAAATCTTCCTTTTTGTTTGTTTTATTTTTCTGCCTATAGCTAGATTATCTCTGAATATCTCCACCTGACAGATGATCATCGTATACTGCACGTGAGCCGCCTATAAATTTTGGTCTTGTTCTTGCGCATACGACATTTGCTTCTCCGATTTTTTTGACTGCGATTCTAACTGGAACTGCAACCTTTTTTAGGTGCATTCCGATCAAAGTGTCTCCGATATCCATGCCAGCTGTCGCTTTGATTTCTTCTACAGCAACAGGGTCTTTTGCGTTCTGATATACAGTCATTGCAAATGATCCGCCTGCATGAAGCTGAGGAACTACGTTCACGATTTCTGCTCCCGGTAGCAGAGCTTCTCTTTCTACAATAACTGCACGGTTAAGATGCTCGCAGCACTGAGCAGCAAGGTAAATGCCTCTTTCACTCAGGATAGGATAAACTGCATCATATACAGCCTTTGCCGCATCAAGATCAGATCCTTTGCCGATATTAGCGCCTTTGATTTCGCTTGACGAACATCCGATTATAAAGATGTCTCCCTTTTCGATTCTTGCCTTTTCCAGAAGTTCAAGCAGAGCTTCTTCAGCTTCTTTTTTAATTGTTTCGTAAGTCACTCTAATCGCTCCCTTCTACTATGCTAGATTCCAGCTATTTAAATATTTTACCTGTTCATCAGTCAGTGTGTCGATTTCGATGCCCCATGCTGCAAGCTTTCTTCTTGCAATCAGGTCATCGATTTCACCGCTCACATCGATAACATGATTTCCAAGTGCTTCATGATTTTCTTTGATATAAAGTGCTGACATAAACTGAACTGCAAAGCTTAAGTCCATGATTTCTGCAGGATGTCCATCAGCTGCTGCGATATTTACAAGCTTGCCTTCTCCGATTACATTTACTTCTTTTCCATTTGAAAGTCTATATGCTGTAATATTTGCTCTAGCCTCATGCTTTTCCTCGCATTTTGCTTCTAAATCTGCCATGTCGATTTCGCAGTTAAAATGACCTGCATTCGCAAGGATTGCCTGATCTTTCATTGTAAGCATGTGATCTACTGTAATTGTCTTGCAGCATCCTGTAGCACTTACAAAGATATCTCCTAAAGGTGCAGCCTGTGACATAGGCATTACCTGATATCCGTCCATTCTAGCTTCTATTGCTTTGACTGGATTTACTTCTGTAACTATTACGTTTGCGCCCATAGCAGCGGCTCTCATTGCAATTCCTCTACCACACCAGCCGTATCCTACAACAACTACTGTCTTTGCTGCTACAATAAGGTTAGTGTTTCTCATGATGCTATCCCATGTTGACTGACCTGTTCCATATCTATTATCGAACAGATGCTTGCAGTCTGCATCATTTACAGCTACCATAGGGAATTTCAGGATTCCGTCATGATCCATAGCCTTTAGTCTGATTACACCTGTTGTAGTCTCCTCACATCCTCCGATTACTTCCTCTCCGAGGTCAGGACGTTTAGTGTGAATCATTGTTACAAGATCAGCTCCATCATCTATGATGATGTTAGGCTTGTGCTCAAGACACATTTCGATATGTCTGAAATATTCCTCGTCTGTTGCCCCATGATATGCGTATACCTTAAGACCGCTGTCAGCAAGCGCTGCTGCAACATCATCCTGAGTTGATAGTGAGTTGCTTCCTGTGATTGACATCTCTGCGCCTGCTGCTGCAAGAACCTTGCAAAGGTATGCAGTCTTAGCCTCAAGATGAACTGACAGTGAAATTTTCATGCCAGCAAAAGGCTTAGTCTTTGAATATTCTTCTTCGATTCCTCTCAGAAGAGGCATGTTGTTTTTTACCCACTGAATTTTTCTGTGACCTGATGGTGCAAGAGAAATATCTCTAATTTCGTAATCTTTCATTGAATCCTCCATGTAATGAAGCAGCAGCCAGAGGCTGCTGCAGTTATTGCTCGCGGCATAAGATGCCGCCTTTATTTATTCTACAGTAACACTCTTTGCAAGGTTTCTAGGTTTGTCGATTGATTCGCCCTTTTCCTTTGCAACATAGTATGCAAACAGCTGAAGCGGAACTACAGAAAGAAGCGAAGATACTTCATCAGCACATTCTGGAATATATATTGTCTCTGTGCTTTCTGCCTCTATCTTTGTTCTACCTTCTTTTGCAATCGATACAACATGCGCAAGTCTTGCTTTGACTTCTACGATATTTGAATACATCTTATCAAATAGGAAGTCCTGAGTTGCAAGAGCAATTACTATTGTCTCAGGCTCCATTAGCGCAATTGTACCATGTTTCAGCTCTCCTGCCGCAATGGCAAATGAGTTGATGTATGAAATTTCCTTCAGCTTAAGAGATCCTTCGTAGGCAACTGCCGAATCAAGTCCTCTTCCGATGAAGAATACATTATTTCTGTTGTACAGATATTTTGCTAGGCTTTCGATTTCGCCTTCTTTTTTTAGAACTTCTTCTACTTTTTCTGGCATAGCCTTTAGCTCACCGATTATGTAGTTATAGTACTCTTCTGTGATAGTTCCTCTGAGCTGTCCAAAGTAAAGAGCAATGAGATACATGCACACAAGCTGAGTTGTGTATGCTTTTGTTGATGCAACTGCAATCTCAGGACCTGCCCATGTGTAGAAGACATCATCTGATTCTCTTGCTACTGAACTTCCAACTACGTTTACGACAGATAGAACCCTTGCTCCCTTTGATTTTGCTTCTCTCAGGGCTGCAAGAGTGTCGAGAGTTTCACCTGACTGGCTGATTGCGATGAAAAGAGTATTTTCATCTACAAACGGGTCTCTGTATCTGAATTCAGATGCTACATCGACTTCTACAGGAATTCTCGCCATCTTTTCTATTACATACTTGCCTGCAAGACCTGCATGGTATGCTGTTCCGCATGCTACGATATATACCTTGTTAAAGCTTTCAAGATTCTCTGCCGTTAGACTGATTCCATCTAGCTTAATCTGTCCATTTTCGTCTATACGACGCATCAAAGTTTCTTCTATGGCTTTTGGCTGTTCGTGAATTTCCTTTAGCATGAAGTGCTCATATCCGCCTTTTTCGGCATCCTCAAGACTCCATGTGATTTTCATTGCTTCACGCTTTACAGGTGTTCTGTCTTTACTGTATATTGTAATTCCTTCTGGAACACATACCAGCATTTCGTCGTTTTCTATCAGATAAATGTCATTTACATATTTCAGAAGAGCTGGAATATCTGATGCGATAAAATTGCATCCCTTTCCCGCACCTGCAATAAGAGGAGCATCTTTTCTATATGCTACAATCTTATCAGGCTCATCTGCAGCAATAACTCCGATTGCATATGCACCCTTCATCTGTCCTACTGCATCATATACAGCATCTTCTAGATTTCCGCCGTTTGCATCGTATATTGAACCTACAAGGTGAGCGATTACTTCTGTATCAGTTTCTGATTTAAATGTAACACCATGCTCTTTAATTAATTTTTCTTTTAATTCCACATAGTTTTCGACAATGCCGTTGTGAACTACTGCCACTGTGCATTTTTCGTTTGTATGAGGATGTGCATTGACATCTGATGGTTCTCCGTGAGTTGCCCATCTTGTGTGACCAATACCTGTTGTTCCACAGATATTATCACCATCTAAAATAGCCTGAAGATTGTCTATTCCGCCTTTGCATTTTTTTACTTTTATTTTGCCGCCGTTAGAAATCGCAACGCCTGCTGAATCATATCCTCTGTATTCGAGCTTTCTAAGCCCGTCTACAATGATTCCCGCTGCATCATCATGACCGACGTATCCAACTATCCCGCACATATATAATATCCCTTTCCTATAATCTGAAATTATACTTTAAACTTTATATTTCCCGCTATTTAATGAATTAAGCGCCGTATTTGTCGCTAATAAGACCTGCAAGATCATCTGCAAGAACCTGAAGTCGTTCTGTATCTCCACCTTCAAGCATAACTCTTACAAGAGGTTCAGTACCTGATGGTCTTATGAGAACTCTGCCTGTTCCTTCTAGCTCTTTTTCGATTGCTGCGATTTCTGCCTTTACCTCTGGATCATCAGCAAATACTTTTTTGTTCTCGTTCTTAACGCGTGCATTTACAAGAACCTGAGGGAAGATTTCAATTTCCTCAGATAGCTCAGAAGCCTTCTTTCCTGAGCGCAGAAGAGCTTTGATGAACTGAAGTGATGACAAGATTCCATCGCCTGTTGTTGTGTGGTTTAGGAATATTATATGTCCTGACTGCTCGCCGCCGATTACGCAGCCAGTCTGAAGCATTGACTCAAGAACGTATCTATCTCCTACCTTTGTTACTTCTACATCTGCACCGATTACTTCTTTTGCGTATTTATGGAAACCTATGTTGCTCATAACTGTTACAGTTACTTTGTTTTCGGCAAGCTCACCTGTTTCCTTTAGCATTTTTGCACAGATGCAGATTGTCTTGTCTCCATCGATAACATTTCCCTTTTCGTCTACTACGATAAGTCTGTCAGCATCTCCATCATATGCAAGACCGATATCAGCACCAACTTCAACAACCTTTGCCTGAAGCTTCTCTGGATGTGTTGAGCCAATCTTGTCATTGATATTGATTCCATCAGGTTCAGCACCAATTACATGAACCTCTGCACCTAATCTTTTGTACACTCTTGGTGCAACCTTGTATGAAGCACCGTTTGCACAGTCAAGAACAACCTTTAGACCTTCTAGGTTTCCTTCGATTGTTGAAAGAAGGAACTCGCAGTATAAATCCATTGCATCGTCTCCTGCATCTAGACACTTTCCGAGTGCCTCGCCTGTAACGTGCATGTTTGTATCAATTCCTCTAATAATGATATCTTCGATTTCTTCTTCGATGGCATCATCTAGTTTAAAGCCTTCGCCGTTGAAGAATTTGATTCCGTTGTATTCAAACGGATTATGTGAAGCTGAAATTACAACTCCCGCATCAGCACCGTATCGCTTTGTCAGATGAGCAATCGCAGGTGTAGGAAGAACGCCTACCTTGATTACATTTCCGCCTACTGCAAGAATACCTGCAGTAATTGCGTTTTCTAACATGTCACCTGAAAGTCTTGTATCCATACCTATAACGAATACAGGTCTTTTGTTCTCTTTTCCGAGCACTGTTGCTCCTGCTTTTCCTAGGTTAAATGCCAGCTCCGGTGTAAGCTCAGAATTTGCAACTCCTCTTACGCCGTCTGTACCAAAAAGTCTACCCATATATTTTCCTCCTCATGTTTGTGTTTTTCAAATTTAGCTGACAACTACTTTCGCAGTGTCCTGACTTATTTTCACACCGGAAACCGAAACAGATGGTTTGACAGTAATTTTCACATCAAAGCTTCCCGCCTCGGCAAAGGATGCAACATCTACACTCAGTGCGAAGTCTTCTTTTTTCAATGATTCAACTATGTCTTTTTTATCTGTAACAGTTATGTCCACTGTAAATGTCTGTTCAAAGCTGTATTTAAAGCCATCTTTCTTTCCAGCAAAATCTATATCATCAGAGCTTATGCTAAAAGTCTTTGATTCGAGAGATTCAACAGAAACCTTCACATATAGCTTTTCATTTTTCTCAGATAGAATTATACCTTCCGGAAGCTTTACGTTAAGCTCCACATGGCTACCATCTCCAAGATTTGATATATCTATGCTTCCTGCATCAACTGAGTCTATCTTCTTGAGGTCTGCTGATTTTCCAGCTATGATCACTTCTTTTGGATACTCTGCCTCTCTTGTTAGACCGTCCGATGAGTTGTCAATTATATTTACATTTAATTTTACTGTCTTCGTTTCTGAGATTACAGAATCTACAGAAACTGTGTTCTTGCTAAGAGAAACATTATCAACTATATCACCCTTTCTATCTACAGGAACGAGCTTACACTTAGTAGTTGTAACATCCTCTGAGATGTTAAGGACATTGATAGTTCCGACAGCTTCCTTAACCTTATCTACGTTTGACTCAGCTCCAGATACCTTTACCTCATCAAAGCTCTTTGATACGGTTTCGCCTTCTTTTGGTGCCTCAAGATTTCCACTGTAATGAATAGTTACAGGTACTTCCTTGGATACAAGATTTTCCACCTTAACAGAGACAGCGCTTATGCTCTTCTTAGAAACAGTTACGCCATCCGGAGCCTTGACAGAAACACTTATCTCATTTTCGCCTTTCACTGCTGTCCCAAGGTCAACAACAGCAGAAATATCATCAGGTCCGAGCTTGGAAATCTCAGATCTGCTACCTGCGACCTCAACCTCAAGGCTATATGCACTGGCTTCACTCATCGCAAGTCCTCTCTCTGCAAGCATATCAGAATGTGTATATTTTATTTCTACATCCTTGATAGTTCTCTCAGCTGTAGGATTAATTTCTCCTACAACATATGCCCAGAGACTTATTGCCAGTATTATCGATATTATCATGTTAAATTTCTTATTTCCCAGCATCTTTCTTCTTCCCCATTTTACATTTGATTTTACTTATCAGCTGCGGATTATCATCCACATTCGGTATGTACAGATTAAGGAACATCTTCTCTACAGCCTTAGCATCCAAGAATCTCTTCAGCTTTCCGCCAGAAGCCACCGAAATAACGCCTGTCTCCTCACTTACGATCAAAGTAATTGCGTCCGAATTCTCTGTGATTCCAATGCCTGCACGATGACGCGTTCCAAGGTTCTTGTTAAGATTCTTGTTTGCCGTAAGCGGAAGCACGCAGCCTGCAGCATAGATTCTGTCTCCTCTTATGATTACAGCTCCGTCGTGAAGCGGGGCACCCTCATAGAATATATTTCCAAGGAGCTGAGCTGATATGTCAGCATCCACAATTGTTCCGGTTTCTGTTATATCTGTCAGGGAAACCTCCTGCTCTATTACTATTAGAGCACCTGTACGTGATTCAGAAAAGCTCGATACAGCCTTTACAAACTCGTCTGTGATTTCCTTTGCTTTTGTCTTGTCAACCTGACCAAAAGTATTCTTGCTTAGCTTGCTTCTTCCTACATATTCAAGACCTCTTCTGAGCTCCGGCTGAAATACAACAACAAGGGCGATAACACCCATTGTCATAGTTCCTTTGAGAAGCCAGTTAAGTGTATAAAGATGCAGAATATCTGAAAGCAGGAACGTGATTACGAGAACCAGAAGTCCCTTGACAAGCTGCTGAGCTCTAGTCTCTCTGATAAACCCAAGTATTTTATAAAATATGAACGCTACAACCAGTATGTCTATTACATCCATTATACTGATTCCGGCAATTATGTTTGCAAAAAAATCACTCATAACAAATTCTCCCAACGTCTGTTTACATGTTAATAATCAAGGCGCATCAGCGCCCGTAAGTCATATTCATTATCCATTATATTTTACTAAAATTTACAGTGAAATTCAATACTGTGCGGCAATTAATATGTGTTTATTATGTGTCGGAAAGCTGATTTTATCAATGCTTTGACAGCACAAAAAAATCTTAAAAAAACAAAGCAGGTGCATTTTGCACC
>CAUWFN010000043.1:0-16608 GCA_963558075.1 uncultured Clostridia bacterium
GAAAGCTCTAAAGAACTTGAGTTTGCTGTATTTTGCATAGAAAATGTCGCAGCAAAGCTTGCAGTTTCTGGAGAAGATGTTTACAAAGCATTTACCGAAAAAAGTAATATTTTAAATGGATATATAGTTCCAGAATACGAAGTGCTTCACACGCAAGACCGCGAATATATTGTAAATGAGCTTCTTGCTATTATGGAAGAAAGAGGTGTAAGTGTATGATATTATATCACGGATCGTATATTGAGATTTGCAATCCCGATCTTCTACATTCTAGAGCAAATGTTGATTTTGGAGCGGGATTTTATGTTACTCCTATATATGAACAAGCATCAAAATGGATTACAAGATATAAAAGAGCAGGAAAAGACGGTATTATATCAAAATATTTCTTTGACGAAAACAATAAGTCAGATTTAAAAGTATTAGAGTTTGATTCCTATTCTGAAGAATGGCTTGATTTTATATTAAGTTGCCGAAGAGAAAAAGATGCATCTGACTTTGATCTTGTAATTGGAGGCGTTGCAAATGATAAGGTCTTCAATACTGTTGAATTATATTTTGATGGTCTAATTGACAAAAAAGAGGCCATTAAGCGACTACGCTTCGAGAAACCAAATCTTCAAATATGCTTTCGCACAGAAAAAGCCCTAGAACTCTTACATTTTGAAGGGAGCGAAAAATTATGAATGCACATCCTATTTTACTTCAAAAAAAATACAGCCGCATAATTGAGCTTTTCGCAAATAGGATCGGAATTTCCTTAGATGAGGCTCTAAAATTATTCTATAACTCCATGGTCTACAAGCTAATGCGTGAGGGAGTTTCTGACATGCACTGCATGAGCGACATGTACCTTGCAGAAGAACTAGAAATTGAATATAGGCAAAAATAACTCAAAGAGTGTCCCAGCAATTAGGTGACACTCTTTATTGATATTTGCTATTTCCCTCTGCCCATGATTCGTCTACACTGCTTCAATTTCTTACACTTGTCTCTTAGTATAGGCACTATGAGAACTATTAAAACTAAGAAATTAATGAGTAGCCAACATAATGTACTTCCACCCGCAACTGAAATCCCCTTTACATCATTTGATGGAAAAATGCCTAATCCTCTTATTATATATATTGTTTCATTAAGAGCTGGTAATCCAAAAAAAGTGATATAAGAAATCCTACAATTTTTATAAAAGAATCCTTCTTGCATTCTTTTTTTCTTCTTTCTAATTCCAATATTTCTTGCATTGCCTGGTTTTTATTAGCTATTATCTCTTTACTCA
Source organism: uncultured Clostridia bacterium (assembly GCA_963558075.1). Lineage (GTDB taxonomy): Bacteria > Bacillota > Clostridia > Peptostreptococcales > Anaerovoracaceae > CALHKP01. The sequence goes on from CAUWFN010000043.1 coordinate 1,280, forward strand.
AGTAATAAGTCATTTTTTCTTCAAAGTGAATCAGTTGATCACGTACCGACCCATAACAATTTGTTAACAAGGATAGTATAAATATAGTATTCTCATTATATTCTCTGCTTATAGAATTCAAATCCTCCAAGTTTTTTCTCATAAAAAATGTTCGATCTTCATTTATTTTTTTCAGAAGTACAATAATAAATGCAAACTCAGTACTCAACTCTATATTTGAAGCAATTATAGAATTTAAAAATTTTTCTGGTACTGCATCATTTAATTTACGTCTAAAACTTTTGTCAACAATCGATAAACAAGTTCCCATAGGATTCACCAACGATAGACTTCCATTTAAAGTAAATTTATTAGTGTTAATATACTTTCTAATTTCATCTAATTTGAAATTACTTATATCTACAGGAGCATGATCTATTTCAAATAAACTTTGTATAACATTTCTTGATAATGATTGAACATTATCGATTTCTTCATTAAATTCTGTAAGTATTATATGTGTTAGCTTTTCACCGCTATTATAGATGCCTATATTTATGCTAGAAGATATACGGCTTAAATATAGATTTGCTATTTCTACGATATTCTTTTTTTCATCTATGGTGTAATCTTTAAGTTCCCAAATATCTTCTATGCTTCTTCAACATTATCTAGCGGATTACGCATTGTATTTAAATTAATTGCATAAGCGCGAATAGCAATAATCGCAACAACTAATACTAAACTGCTACTGCTCGAATTTGTTACAAAATCACTTCTAATCTTCATCACTAACCTCCATAGAATATGTTCTTTCTACATTATTGCAAAATACAATTTCCGGCATAAGTGGACAACCGCCCATACACATATCCTTTTTTTTGCAATCAGGACAAGCTTCATACAAATGCTGCCTGAACCTATCAAAAGGTTCACTGTTCCAAGCCTCCTCAATATTCTTATTTTTTAATGATACCTGATATATCTTATCCTGATCAAAGCTGCATGGAACCATAGTCATATCTGGACCTATATAACAGCTATATCGTCCTCCTTCACAGGTATCTAAAGACTCAACGGCTATAGATTTGCAGAATTGTATTGCACCAGACACATTACAGCTATCCATTCCAATCTTAAAACTATGTTCATTATCGAATTCAGCAAAAAAAGTTTTAACCTTTGGATCATCAGGCGCCAGCACATTATCTGCACTCCCTTGTCCTGCAGGCTTATGCAGCAAGAAAATCACTGCGTTAATTCCTTCAGGAAAATCATTGTTCTTTAATCTGTCAATAGCCTCATCGATGCTATTTTTCCCTAAAACATAATGTATATTTGTTTTAACCCCAGCATCTAAAAGCATTTTAATTGCATTTAATGTATAGTCACTTCTATACCAGCTGACAGCTACTGCTCCACAATATTTCCTACATAATGCTGCAAGTTCTGGTGTCATTCCATATCCAGATGTAGTAAAATTTGGAACAAGATTGTATTCTCTTGAAATTTTTAAGAGATCCTCAAAACATTCATGCTGATCAGGGTCACCTCGTCCTCCTAAAGCAAGCTGATTGCATCTGCCCTCACACTGTCTTGCAATCCACCGAAAATCTTCAACACTCATATTTGGCTGCTCAACAAAGAATCCGCTTTGATAGCATCCTATCCCTGCTTTCGAACAAAGACCAGTCTTTCCATGAATACAGTGACCCATAACGCCCACATCAATTAGATGCGGAAAAGAAGCCATAAAAGGATCAACACCCGTATCATTTCCTTCGTCATCAAGAACGCCTGTCCTAATGTATAAACCGGTCTCAGTATCAAAAGCGGTTTTAAATTGATACTTTGTGTCTTCTATAACGTAACGCATCTCCGTTCCCTCCTAATTCAATCAAATATTATTAGCTTATTTCATTCTTTTGATATGTGCTAGTTTCCGTAATTCTGCTAACCAAATTAACTCTATAATTACAACCGTACTTAATCATGCCTTGCCGATATCATCAGCAGGCGTCTTCCCACAAGACTCTATCAATACATAATCCCTACTGTCCATTATAACAGTTTTCTCAAGCTCGATTACTTGATCCCAGCTATCACCAAAATCATATATATATAAGCACCTGTCCGTATGCGAGAAAACCTCCTCCAATGTCACAAGCTTACTGTTTATAACCTCTGCACCGTCATCACAGAAATCATAAATGTCTCTGTTCGAATCATCCTGAATATACATCTTAACAGGGCAACTTCTGCATTTCCAATCTTCCTCTGCCATATTCTCTGTATCTAGCACAATAAACTCATGCATACGTCTGTTTTTCCATCCAAATACACTCTGTATCGCATTGTGAAGCGAGCAAAAATCCTTCCTTGCCGGAATCAAAATCCTTCTCCACACCTCACCATTTTCCAAAAAAAGGCGTATTTTCAGCTGATAGCCTTTGATCTCGCAGGCATCCTTAGACTCATCAATTTCTCTCATTGCAGCAAGATTATCCACCATAAGTTCTTTCGGATAAGCAAACTCACTCCCAACTTTAAACGGCGAATTAGCAAGATAACGACTCATACTAATCTGTATCTGTTCACCATACTCAAGAACATGTGGAGTCTCAGATAAATATCTTCCCACAATGCTTACTGAACCGATAACTTTTCTGTCCGATGTTTTGGCAAACCTTGCATCGCCGCATCTTCTGATATATTCCTCTGTATACGAATCTGGAATACCCTCTTTTTCGAAGACTGCACGTAGCGCAGAAATAAATATTTTATCCAAATGATCAAAATCACTGCCCTTGCAACCATATACAATCAAAGGAAATCTCGTAAGATTATTAATGAAAATAATAGTCTTCTTTCTATTTAAGGTTATCATATTCGCATGCCATGAAAAAAATCCGCCTGCTCCATCATCTGCAGGAAGCTCAGCAAGATCAGCATTATTTAATTTCATTCGCTCAAGCAGCGCCTTTGTACATTGAATATACATAATATATTTAACTTCCTTCCTTTAGTAAAATATACATAAATTACCTACTACTTTATCATATTCCTTTATGAAATACTCTTGCCATGGGTAGACAAACTACAATTCTTCATTCTCAAGCTCAAGCTCCATCTCCTCAGATTCAATCTCAGCCCTGTACTCTCGTTCCTCTTCAATCCATGTTCTGTAGTCCATCTGCTTAATTACAGCTGCCGTATCCCTAGCATCATTTAGTGCATCATGGGCCTTGCCGCCTTTGATTCCAAAATAGTATACGGCATAGTCCAGCGAAAAGTTTCTTTCCTCCATCGTCTCAAGATCATCGAACATCAGCTGCGCATCAAAATTCTCCGGAATCCACGACTCATCCAAGCCGTTAACCTTCAGGTTCGCCTCCAGCATATCTATATCTGAAGGCCCCCATGTGAACAAAACCGCCTCACGGCCGCACCAATTGCTGAAGTCTCTTATTGCCTCTTCAAAGCCTACGCCATCACGAAGATCCGCAGGATCAATATTTGTTAGCTCTTTAACTGTTTTGTTAAGTTTTCTGTAAAACTTAGGACGAATATATGTGTTAAACTCGCCTATCTCATTCATATCATCATCCATCATCACTGCACCAATCTGAATAATCTCACCGTGCAGAGGAACAGGATTATTTATTCTCTTCCTAAAATCTTCTGGCTGGTTCCACTCCATGTCCAAAACTATATAATTCATATCTACTCCCGCTATACCTTTCTAAGTATCTTCTTTGTTTCTTCTAACTTTATTATACTTATAGTTTAGACTTTTGTCCGCCCAAAAAAAGGACTTTGTCAAAAAAAGCCACGAAAACTTGCAAAAACTGCATATTTCGTAGCTTTTTATCCTACTCTATCCATACTATATCATCAGCATTTATTCTAGTTCCATCTTCCATCAATATCTCGCGGCTTTCTAAATTCGCACGAAGGATTCTTCCGCTTACAGTAACATAACTTCCACCGTCCTTTCTAGCATCAGGAACAAAGTACGTAACCGAAACCTCCTTTGCACTTCTTTCGCGCGTAATTTTTCTAAGGCGAAAATCAAGGATATCCTGCATGTTCTCATCAAGCTCAGCTCTTTTCTCTGTAAGTCTAGCTGTCTCGCATACCGCCTCACTATGCCCAGTAAGTGCAGCAAAGGGTGCAAACTGAGCGGCCCGAGCCTCGATGCTCATCCTAGCATGAGCTTTTGGCTCCGGATGCGGCAGATTCAGTATATCCATATAATCTTCTATATTCCTTACCTGCCTCATGCCTTATGCCCTCCAATCTGTTTGTTTCTTTCTAGTGCCGTTGCCCCCTCCTCTAGATTCATACCTCTAAATATCGCATTCTTTCCGAATCTTTTCTTTATATCTAGCATTGCTCTTTGCATATCTTCCTCATGATCTAGCGCCTTATCTTTCGTATCTGTACCTTCATATCCTCTGGCGCTAACACTGCAGTAACCTTCTGCTTCATCGCGCTCTCCACAGCTTTTCTCCCCTTCTGAGATTCCAATACCAAGCTGCCCAAACATGTCAAGCTGAACCTCTCTGTTATCTTCTATAGACTGCTTTTCTGCCTCCTCTCTACGCATGACATTGCAGGCCGTAAGGCTAACCCTTCTCACAAGCAGACTCTTATCTACAATCCTATCATATAACTTTGTAATATGCTCCGTAATCAAAGCCGATGATGACGTATATCTACCTAAATTTTCTGTTCCATGAGCATGGATAGGTATCTTGCGCCCAAAGGCATCCGTCTTTACCTTTCCCTTGTAAGCTAAAAGCTTCACAGGATCATCCAAATTCTCCTTGTCATATCCAACTGTTAAAACTAACTGATTAGTCACAAGCCCTTTATCAAACAGGTCAAGAGCTAAAACATCTGCCATTTCCTGAACAACCAGCCTAGCCTTATGAGATTCATATGCGCACATCAAAACCTGACCTGCTCCCATACTTTTGCTCTCAGGTCTATAAGACTTAACTGCTTTCATCGTGCACGGCTCATATCCCCATGCATGATCAATCAAAAGCTCTGCGTTTACTCCAAACATCTTGTACAAAAGCTCCTCGTTATAAAAGTCAGAAGGCCCTCCAAGTGAGCATCTTGCAACATCGCCCATAGTCAGAATCCCTTTTTTTTCTAACTTCTTCGCATAACCTCTTCCTACGCGCCAAAAATCTGTAATAGGTCTATGGCACCATAGCTTCTGCCTGTAGCTAATCTCATCAAGCTGTGCAATTCTAACTCCATCTCTATCTGCCGGCATATGCTTTGCTACAATATCCATCGCAATCTTAGCAAGGTACATGTTCGTTCCAATCCCTGCTGTTGCAGTAATTCCTGTAGTTTGCAAAACATCTTTTATCATCCTCATGGCGAAGTCGTGAGGCGAAAGCCCAGAAAATCTAAGGTAATGAGTAATGTCTATAAACACCTCATCTATCGAATACACATGAATATCCTCTGGCGCCACATATCTAAGATATATGTCATAGATTCTAGTGCTGTACTCAAGATAAAGAGCCATTCTTGGTGTTGCCGTAATATATGATACAGAAAGCTCGGGATGCTCCCTTAGCTTTGTAAAATCAGAAGACTCACCGCTAAACCGCCTGCCGGGTGCATATCTTATTCTCTCTGCATTTATTTCTCTGACCTTCTGCACAACCTCAAACAGTCTCGGGCGACCGGAAATTCCAAAAGACTTAAGCGATGGAGAAACTGCAAGGCATATCGTCTTATTAGTTCTAGAATTATCGGCAACTACAAGGTTAGTGCAAAGAGGGTCAAGCTCTCGCTCAATGCACTCAACTGAAGCATAAAAAGATTTCAAATCAATACAAAGAAAAACATTATCGCCCATTTTCTCACCTCGCCATCTATAAAAACTAACTACATATAATTATAGTAAGTTTTAATTTCGATTACAAGCATTTTAGAACTTTTGTTCTGTTTTTTGTAAAAACACGCTGATCCCGGGGCTAAATCAGCCAATTTCGTACATTTGTTTTAATTATATGCTTCTAGGCAAAAAAATCTCATCGAAAACCGCATGGTTTTTATACAAATACAAAAAAAATGGAGCAGCATGCTGCTCCGCAAAAGATTCTATTCTTCTTCCTCTTCTTCTGGCTCAACCTCCTGTTTGATTTCCAGTTTAAGAGTTTCGATACGTCTTTCCTTGACAGAAAGAATCGTAAATACATAGTTTTCGTAATTGATAACTCTGTTGTTATCCTTTTCTTCCGGAATCTCACCGAGAAGATCGATGATAAATCCTCCGATAGTTTCACTGTTTTCAGATTCTAGCTTAGTATTTATCTCTTCATTTAGGTCACTCAGATAAACCTTACCATTTACGTAATAAGTATTATCGTCAACCTCGCTTATTATCAGCTCTTCTTTGTCGTATTCGTCGTCAATCTCACCCATAACCTCTTCGATTATGTCCTCCATTGTAACGATTCCGCTGAATCCGCCGTACTCGTCAATCAGAATAGCAATATGCTGCTTTTCCTTCTGAAGCTCATAAAACAGCGAGTCGATATTCTTTGTTTCTGGAACAAGATAAGGCTTTCTCAGAATTGATCTAATATCGACATTGTCAAAGCCATCGTTTCTTGCTTTGATCAGATAGTCCTTTATGTGAAGGATACCTATGATATTGTCAGACTCATCTTCGCAGACCGGAATTCTAGAATATCTAAGCTCCATAAGCTCGTCTAAATATTCCTCCGGTGGGTCATTTATATCAATCAGAAACACGTCAGTTCTCGGTGTCATGATTTCGTATGCAAGTTCATCATCAAAGGCAAAGATACTGTTAATCATCTTCTTGCCCTCTTCTTTGATTTCACCGCGCTGCTGTCCTGCCTCTAGCATAGACATAACTTCTTCCTCTGAATACTTGGAAATCTCTATCTTTGTTTCCTGTCTGAAAATCTTGAGGAAAATGTCAGTAACAAAAGTCAAAATCCAGATAAACGGACTGAAGAAGGCATCAAAGAATCGCTGAAACCCCGATAGTGCTATTGATATTTTTTCGCTGTGCTGAACTGCGATTTTTCTCGGGAAAAGCTCACCGACAGTTGCAATCACAAGCAGAAAAACAAAAGCTGAAGCCGCGTCGTTGTACGGCATTTCGATTGTCAGCGTAATTCCAACTATTAAAAATATATAGTTTAAAAGTCTGTTTGTGTACTGGTATTTAAACGGCTTTTCTAGAAGGCCTATAACACGCTTTGCTGCGACATTATCGCCATCTGCAAGCTGCTTGACTTTGTTCTCGTTTACATTATTTAGCGCTGTGTTCGATAAAACTACAACTGCATTTATACCTATAAGCAATGCTATAAGAAGCATAAAAACGGGTATATTCTCCGTGTCAGAAATCATTTTCTCCTCCTGTTGTCATCTCTAGTAACATCATCAAAGTGAATCGCCTTGACTATAATGCTATTTTCTCTTTCTCAGAATATAATTTTCTTTTACAGGTTTATCCATCTTGATTTTCAGCATCTGCTGTGGGTGAGGCGCGCTGTTTACTGCCTCTCCTGATTCAAGGTCATACATTTCTGTAAGCTCCTGCTCGAAAAACTCGATGTCAGGTCCGAAAATCTCAATTGTATCTCCGATGTTCATCTTGTTTCTCTGTTCAACAATTGCCATTCCTGTTTCTTCCTCGTAGCCCTTTACGATTCCGATAAAAGAATAATCTCTTGTGTAAGCACTTGTCTGGTAGTTCTGGTCTTTGTTTGTTGGCTTGTCATAGTAGAATCCTGTTGTGAATTCTCTGTGGCTTACCTTCTTGACCTCACGCATCCATTCTTCCTTGAACTCGTAGTTTTCTGGATCTGCAAAATATGCATCGATTGCCTGTCTATATGCATGTATAATAGTTGCAACATAGAACACGCTCTTCATTCTGCCTTCGATCTTAGCTGACATGATTCCGCTTTCGATGATTTCTGGAATGTGCTCGATCATGCAAAGGTCTCTTGAGTTCATGATATATGTTCCTCTGTCGTCCTCTTCTACAGGATAATATTCACCTGGTCTTTTTTCTTCTACCAGTGAATACTTCCATCTGCATGGATGAGCGCACATGCCTCTGTTTGCATCTCTTTCAATCATGAAATTACTTAGAAGGCATCTTCCTGAATATGAAATGCACATAGCTCCATGAACAAAGGCTTCAAGCTCCATATCCTCAGGAATATTCTTTCTCACCTCTCTGATTTCATCGAAAGTAAGCTCTCTAGCAAGCACAAGACGCTTAACTCCCATCTTGTACCAGAAGTTTGCTGTTCTATAGTTTGTCATGTTCGCCTGTGTTGAAAGGTGAATTTCCGCATCAGGTATGATTTCCTGAATAAGATCAATGATTCCAGGATCTGATACGATGAATCCGTCGATTCCAAAATCTCTTATTGTAGTCAGATACTGCTTAAGCGGTTCAATATCTTCGTTGTGAGCAAAGATGTTAATCGTCATATAGCATCTTTTTCCCATGTTGTGAGCAAACTCAAGTCCTTCCTTCATTTCTTCAAAAGAAAGGTTACCTGCGCCTGCTCTGAGGCTAAACATTTCTCCGCCGAAATAAACGGCATCAGCACCATAAATCAGTGCAATCTTCAGCTTCTCTAGGTCACCTGCCGGTGCCAGTAATTCAAATTTCTTCATTAATACTCCTTGTCTATACTGCCCGCTAGCGCTTTGATATATGGCTAAATTATAAGCTTAGATCAAAACATCAGCGCGCGTTCCAAAACTTCTATTTCAAAATTGTCAGCGCAATTCCATCGCCCATGCTCATCAGAGATGTGTTATACCTTTCATCTGTGCATATGAACTCTACGTACTCGCGCATTCTTCTAATATTGGTTCTATGTTTTCTGTATTTGAGGAATTCCTCAACTGCTGTCATACCGTGCTGCAAAATATTGTCCGAAAGTATCACAGCCTTTGGTGCGCAAAGCTCTGCCGCTGCTTCGAAAAATCTTCTGTAGTGGCTCTTTGCTGCATCGATAAATACAAAATCAAAGTCTCTTTCGCCAGACTCTCCGATTGCTCTTATCTGTTCCTCACCGTCTCCAACGAAGCAATGAATCCTATCAGAAAGACCAGCTTTCTCTATATTTGCCTTTGCAGTTTCGTAAACATCCTCATTTTTCTCGATTGTGAAAACCTCGCATTCAGGACACATCTTGGCAAAATACATAGATGAATATCCTATAGCCGTTCCCACCTCGAGAATTTTCCTAGGCTTTATAATAGGAAGAAGAGTGTTTAGGTAAATCTCTGTTTCCTTGAGAATTATCGGAATTATATTTTCTTCCCCATAGGCTCTCAGCGCCCCGAGCTCCTCATCTAAGGGTTCGTAGTACTGATTAATAAAACCTGTAACTTCCTCATTTAAAATTATCATTTCTTGTGATTAATCTCCAATCTTTCTTTCTTAATCCTAGTCATTGATTGCCTTTGCATATGCCGCCTTGTCCTTTTCGAATTTTGCGGCGTTATTTGAGAATCTGTGGCTTCCATCAAGCTTAGGATCAAGAACGTAGTATATATAATCGGTGTCTGCCGGATCAAGGGCTGCTTTTATGCATTCAACGCCTGGGCTACATATAGGTCCTGGTGGAAGTCCTGTATTTTTGTATGTGTTATAAGGCGAGTCAATCTCAAGGTCTGAATACAGAAGGTGCTCCTTCTGGCTTCCTAGAAGATACTGGATTGTAGCATCAATCTGAAGCATCATGCCCTTATCAAGTCTGTTGTAGATAACACTTGCAACTTTTCGGCGCTCACTGTCAACCTGGCATTCTCTTTCTATTAGGGATGCCATTGTCAGGACCTGATTCATGCTCATGTTCTTCTTTTCTGCTTTTTTTCTGAGGTCTTTTGTGAATTTCTCATCAAAATTCTTTAGGAAAACTTCTACGACTCTGTGAGCATCTGAACCAAACTCCACAGTGTATGTGTCAGGATATAGATATCCTTCCAGTCTGTCATCTTTTCCGTTTGGCGCAGGAACAAAATCAAAATCGAACTTGCCGTTTCTAACTTCGTTCATGAACTCCTCTGATGCAGCAATTCCTGCCTCATCTAGAGTCTTAGCAATCTGAGCTGTTGTGTAGCCTTCTGGAATTGTAAATGTAAGCGTACTTACTTTTCCGCCGGCAATTATATCACCGATTTCTCCAAGAGTCATAGAAGGAGAAAGGGCATATGTTCCAGCCTTATATTTTGATGCAAGTCCTTTTATCTTTGAATATATTTTAAACTTGGATGCGCTTTTGATTATGCCCTCATCCTCTAGTTGATTTCCGATGCTTTCTGATGTTGATCCCATTTCTACTGTAATCATCTGAGTGTCTTTTTTTGCCGGATCAAAGGCTTTGTCAAGACTGTTTACGTAAATAAAAACTCCGGCACATAATGCTACTAGCACTACTACCGCTATAATTATAATCTGTTTTGTTTTCTTTGATTTCATAATTTGGGTTTTCTCCTGAAATACTTACAAAGGGACGCTTTCACGTCCCCTTGAAGCTTAATATTTAAATTTAAACTATTTTGATCTTCCTAGATATTCACCTGTTCTTGTGTCAATCTGGATTTTTTCGCCTTCTTCGATGAAGATAGGAACCTGAACTACTGCTCCAGTTTCTACTGTAGCTGCCTTTGTTACGTTAGTTGCTGTGTTGCCCTTAACGCCTGGTTCAGTTTCTGTTACAACAAGGTCAACAAAGTTAGGAGCTTCTACTAGGAATGGTGCTCCCTTGTAAAGCTTAATTGTTGCTTCGTCATTTTCTCTTAGGAACTTGATAGCATCTTCTACAAGATCATATCCTAGAGGAATCTGCTCGTAAGTTTCGTTGTCCATGAAGTAGTATAGTTCACCATCATTGTACAGATACTGCATGTGTTTAGTTTCGATGTGTGCCTTAGGGAATTTGTCATCAGGGTTGAATGCTTCTTCTCTAGTTGCACCTGAAAGGATGTTCTTGTACTTAGTTCTAACGAACGCAGCTCCCTTACCTGGTTTTACGTGCTGGAAGTCTAGAACTACATGTGGTTCACCATTAATTTCAAATGTTACGCCTTTTCTAAAATCACCTGCATAAATCATATTATATTTCTCGCTTTCATAATTTAAATTTTTATTAACTACATTACATTATATCAAATTTAGCCGATATTGCCAAGACCTATTGCATCTGCAAGTATCTTATATACATCATTCATCATTAGTGTAAATCTCATCTGTGCCTGAAGATACTGTGCTGCCATAGGATTCTTTATAACAATCTGAGTCAGCTCATTTACTGCCTGAGTCATATCACCAGGATCTTCGCCCATCAGCTGTTTTGCCTGAAGCTCAAGCTGCTTCTTTTCGAAGCCCTTAATCATATTATTCAGTTCTTCATTTGCTTCAATCTGCTTTCTTAAGGCATCATACTGCTTGAATTCTTCTGATTCCTTAATTGATTTTGCAAGATTGTGGGCCTCATTATAAACGTTCATTAATATTATGCCTCCCTATAAATCAAGAAAAATCGGTAAAATAATCGGACTTCTCTTTGTCTGTTTGAATATAAACTTGCGTAGATCTTCTCTTACGGAGTTCTTGAGCTCGTTCCAATCAGTTACGCCGTCAGCTAGGCAATCTTCAATAGACTCTCTAGCAAGCTCTCTTGCGCTGTTGATTAAATCTTCGTTTTCTCTTACATAAACAAAGCCTCTCGAAACGATATCCGGACCTGACAGAAGCAGCGACGCATTTTTGTCGATAGCCGCAACTACAATCAGAAGACCTGACTCTGACAGAAGTTTTCTGTCTTTTAGGACTACATTTCCGACATCGCCAATTCCAAGACCATCAACAAGCACCGAATCTGCACTTACTACATTTTCGAATTTAATTGCTCTATTCTTGTCTACTGTCAGCTGGTCTCCGTTTGATAGGATGAATATATTCTCAGGCTTCTTGCCCAGAGACTGTGCAAGAACTCCATGCTGAACAAGATGTCTTGACTCACCGTGAACCGGCATAAAGAACTTAGGCTTAATCAATGAATGAATCATCTTGAGTTCTTCCTGGCATGCATGTCCTGAAACATGAATGTCAGCGATGTCGTTATATATTACTTTGACGCCTTTATCATAAAGTTTGTTTACTACATTGGAAACTGTCTTTTCATTACCGGGAACTGGTGTCGATGACAGTATTACCATATCACCCTGTTTCAGCTTAACGTTTCTGTGCTCGTCACTTGCCATTCTAGAAAGAGCTGACATAGGTTCGCCCTGGCTTCCTGTAGTAATTATAACCATTTCGCTGTCAGGAATATTTGCTGACTTGTTAAGCTCAACATATGCTCCCTTAGGAACTTCTAGATACCCGAGCTCCTGAGCGATTTTTACAACATTCTCCATGCTTCGTCCTGAGACAGCAAACTTTCTACCGTATTTTGCGGCAAGCTCAATAATCTTCTGAACTCTGTGAACGTTAGATGAGAAAGTTGCAATGATTATTCTGCTTTCTGCTTCTCTGAAGATACCATCTAGGGTTTCTCCAACGAGCTTTTCGGATCTTGTGTATCCTGGTCTGAGTGCATTAGTACTATCTGCCAGCATTACATCAACTCCGCGTCTTCCGATTTCAGCAAACATGCTCAGATCAATTGGCTCTCCATCGATTGGCGTAAAGTCAATCTTAAAGTCACCTGTATGGAACAGTGTAGCTGCCGGAGTCTGTATGTACAGACAAATCGCATCAGCTACGGAATGGGTTGTACGTATTGTTTCAACCTTGAAATTTCCAAGCGTGATTTTGTCTCCTGCACTGATGGAATGAAGGCTTCCCTTGATTCCATGTTCCTTGAGCTTGTTTTCTATAAGACCGAGAGTGATTCTCGTTCCGTAAATCGGCACTTTTACCTGTTTTAGCAGGTACGGAATCGCTCCGATGTGGTCCTCATGACCATGAGTGATTACCATACCTACTATTTTATTTGCATTTTTTACAAGATAACTGAAGTCCGGTATTACGACATCGATACCATACATTTCGTCATCTGGAAATGACAGTCCACAGTCAATGATAAGAATCTGATCCTTGTACTCGAGCAGCGTCATATTCTTTCCAATCTCATTGAGGCCTCCGATAGGAATAACCTTGAGATTTTCAGCCTTCTTGTGAGGCTTGTGGTTCTTTTTCTTATTCTGGGCAGTACCCTTTCCCTTAGGCTGCTGTCTAGTATTTTTCTGGACATTTTGTTTGTTTGTATGGCCTGCGCCCTTTCCGCTTTTTTGCGTTTTTTGCCTGTTTCTCTTTCCGGAAGCCTCAGAAGCCTTCGCATTAACAGAATTTTTTTCTGTTACCTCGCGAACGGCTTTGCTCATTCCTTTTCCCTTAGAAGGTGATGAATTTCTTTTCTTCTTGGGAACAGGCTTGTTTGCACCGGCTTTTCTGTTATTAAAGTCTTTCATTTTTCCTCCCCTACTTTACAACAATGTTGACAAGTTTTCCAGGGATTGCAATTACTTTGACTACATTTTTACCTTCTACTAGTTCTTTAACGATGTCTGCGCCCATAACAAGCTCTTCCATACCTGACTTGTCAAGGTCTGCAGGCACGTTCATCTTTTCTTTTACTCTACCGTTAATCTGTACTACAATTTCAACTGTAGATTTAACCAGTGCGGCCTCATCATATTCTGGCCATTTTGCATCAGCCACAGAACCTTCTTTTCCGAGGCCTTCCCACATTTCTTCGCAGATATGAGGAGCAAACGGTGATAAAATCATAACAAGTTTCTCTATAGCGTCTTCCATAAAGTTGCAGTTTGCGCTGCTTAATTCTTTGTATCTGTATAGCTCATTTACTAGTGTCATAATTGAGCTGATCGCAGTATTGAAGCTGAATCTTCCGCCTGCATCTTCTGTTACTTTCTTGATAGTAGTGTTCAGAACAAAGTTAAGCTCCTTGTCCGCATCAGTTACGATTTCAAAGCCATCACTATTGCATTTTCCCTTGTACTTTTCAACAAATTCATATACGAGACGGTACACTCTGTTCAAGAATCTGTAGCTGCCTTCAACACCCTCATCGGACCAGTCAAGTTCTCTTTCTGGAGGTGCTGCAAACAGGATAAACATTCTTGCAGTGTCTGCACCGTATTTGTTAATTATTTCTTCTGGACTTACAACGTTTCCGATTGATTTACTCATCTTACGTCCGTCTTTGTTTACCATTCCCTGAGTTAGCAGGTTTTTGAATGGTTCTTCACATTTTACAAGTCCTAGATCATATAAAGCCATCTGGAAAAATCTTGCATACATCAGATGAAGAATAGCATGCTCAACGCCTCCGATATACTGGTCAACATTCATCCAGTAATCAGTCTTTTCTCTGCTAAATGCTTCTTTGTCATTGTTTGCATCGCAGTATCTTAGGAAGTACCATGATGAATCAAGGAATGTATCCATTGTATCCATTTCTCTTCTTGCTTTTTTACCACATTTTGGACATGTGCACTCAGCAAAAGTTTTAGATGTTGTAAGTGGAGATTCACCTTTTCCTGTGAACTCAACATCTGTAGGAAGAACTACAGGCAGGTTTTCTTCTTTTTCTGGAACCCATCCGCAGTCATCGCAGTAGATCATAGGGATTGGTGTTCCCCAGTATCTCTGTCTTGAAATCAGCCAGTCTCTGAGTCTGTAGTTTACAGTCTTTTTGCCGATTCCCTCTGCATCAAGCCAGTTTATAACAGCCTCGATTGCTTCCTTGTTGTTCATTCCATCAAATTTTCCGGAATTAATCATAGTACCTTCGGCGTCAAATGCGCTTTCCAGATTGTTTACATCTATTTCACTATCCTCAGGCTGAACTACAGGAATGATATCAAGACCAAATTTCTTTGCAAAATCAAAGTCTCTCTGGTCGTGAGCAGGTACAGCCATGATTGCTCCTGTACCATATCCCATCATTACGTAGTCAGAAATGTAGATAGGAACTTTCTTTCCGTTAACAGGGTTTATAGCATATTTTCCAATAAACACACCTGTTTTTTCGTTAGTTGTGGATGTTCTTTCTATATCGTTCATCTTCTGAACTTTATCTAGGTATTCATTTACAGCAGGCTCATACTCTGTGCCCTTTACAAATTCCATTACGTATGGATGTTCAGGAGCCATAACCATGTATGTTACACCGAACAAAGTATCTGCTCTTGTTGTAAATACCTTCAGCAATTTATCTGTTTCATCGATTTTGAAATCGATTTCGGCACCGATTGATTTGCCGATCCAGTTTTTC
>CAUWFN010000044.1:0-15987 GCA_963558075.1 uncultured Clostridia bacterium
TGAAGCCCGCTCACTGCAAGAACATGGGCCGTACCATTTTTCTGAAAGCGAGAATATACATCCTCCGAAAGCGCACTGCTCTCGCCAAATACGACTGACCTCATAATATTCCTTAAGTTCTCATCGGAAAGAGAATTAAGAAACCTTTCTCTTACAGAAATTATTCTATTTTTTGCAGCATCAACAAAACTTCCAGTTTCACGAAAATCAGAAATAACCGCAGTCTCACACGTAAACCCCACACCTTTACCGTAGAGATATTTTCTATAACTAAAGCCTCCCGGATTAGCCTCAAGCTCTGGTTTTGTTATAGTGCATGTGAATTTAATATACCCACCATGGGCCTTCTCAAATGGAATTTTTCCCTGTTTATCACGAACTAATATTTTTTCTCCAGTGCTATCAAAACTAATGCTACCTGATTCTACATGTCTTATACTGCATATATACTCGGCTTGACCATTTCTTTTTTTCTGTGCGCCAGAGATCTTAGCTTCGATTTTTGCCTCCTCACCTGTAATATGATTAACCGGACTATTTTCAAAGTACAATGTAAATATAGAAAAAAATATGAAACCAATAGCTGACGCAACCACGCAAGCTTTCTCCAGTCGAAAGGCTTTGACAGAAAGAAGAACAGTAAAAATAAACGCTATACCTATAACTGATGCTGTAAGAACATCTGACCACATAACCGCATTCCCTGCCGCAATCCCTGCTATATAAGCTAAAACATACGAAAAAAGTTTTCTTCTCATAACTTACTCCATACCCTTTACGACTTTCATTTTACCATTTATTTCCAGTTTTGTAAATTATGTTCATGAAACTTTGCTCACATACTCCAAAATGGCAAAAACTTTGCAATTCTAATCAAAAGATGGTATAATATCATAATCTTATGTGTAAATTACAGAAAGGAACTTACTTACATGAGTAAAAACATATTCAATAAAATAAAGGAGAAGTCTGAGAGACGCAAAAATCCAGAGGCTTTTGACGGCGAGCTTGTGCCTGCAAAGTCAAACAGCAGCGGATCATCTGGCGCCTCATCACCAAAGCGTAAATACCGCTGGAACAAGAAACAGACCCTAAAGGCTGTACTTGCAGTTCTAATTGTCATGGTTCTAGCTGTAGTTGTATATGCAGGTGTTACAATTATAAAAGCTCCGAAAATTAATCCGGACGACATATACGAAATACTGTCCGAAAGCACTACAATATTTGACGACCACGGCAACGAAATAGACAACGTATATACGGATGCCAACAGAGACAATATTGACGCGAAAGATATTCCAGATGAGCTAAAATATGCATTCATCGCATTAGAGGACAAGTCCTTCGAAAAGCATCACGGTTTTAACTTCGTACGTATATTCGGTGCAATCAAAGACGCAGTCTTTTCCGGTGGTCAAATCAGCGGAACAAGTACAATAACACAGCAGCTTGCAAGAAACCTCTTCATACCAGAAGAACGTTTTGAGCGAAGCATCAAAAGAAAAATCGTAGAAGCATATTATGCTGTTATCTTAGAAAAAGAACTAACAAAAGATGAAATACTAGAGGCTTATCTCAACACTATATTCTTCGGCTTCAACAGCTACGGTGTTCAGACGGCAGCCCAGTCATATTTTTCAAAAGATATCGGCGAGCTTACAGTAGCAGAGTGCGCAGCTTTGGCCTCACTTCCACAGGCTCCTACAGAATATCAGCTTGTAGAATATATTGAAGGCGGAAATGCAGATCAGTACAAGGATACCCTGCTAAAAGAAACACATGATGGAATTTACGTTGCAAATGATATAAGCAAATCGCGTCGTGAAACATGCCTGAAGCTCATGAAGGAGCAGGGATATATCGACGAAAAACAGTACAAGGAAGCAGTTGACACAAAGCTAGTTGACATGCTTAACCCTAACTACTCAGCCCTCTCAAGCAAGTCATCTTACTTTGCAGACTATGTAATCGAATATGTTATCGATGACCTTGTAGAAGAAAAAGGTTGGGACTACGACAAAGCGTGGGAAGCCGTATACGAAGGCGGACTTAAGATTCACTCAACGCTAGATGCAGAGGCTCAGTCAGTTGCCGAAAGAGAACTGTCAGACCCTGCAAACTACCCTGGACTTTCATATTCAACAGATGCCGAAGGCAACCTAATAAACCACAAGGGGCAGCTAGTACTATACAGCTACAACAATTTCTTCAACGAAAATGCTGAGTTCGTATTTAGATCAGATGAAATCCAAAAACGCGATGACGGTTCTCTTGTAATTGCAGCAGGAAAACGTCTGAACATATATGAGACAGTCGTTAACGGAAACACTGACTACAGCCTTGAGTTCAAACCTATGTATGTAACTGAGGAAGGTGTTCTATACGGAATCGAAGGTGGATTCATCAACATCCCTGCGGAATACAAGAGCCGCAAGAAAAACGGAGACCTCGTTGTACAGGCCTCATTCATGAAAGATCACAAGGACTTTTTCAAATTCAACGATGATGGAAGCATCAGCATCCCATCAGACTCATACACACTAAAAAATAAAGTAATTCAGCCTCAGGCTGCAATGACCATAGTTGATAACCATAGCGGTCACATAAAAGCTATGGTTGGAGGAAGAAACACAACAGGAAGAAAGCTCTTTAACAGAGCGACAACCCCTAGACAGCCTGGTTCCTCAATCAAGCCTCTTGGAGTATATGCTCCAGCTCTTCAGCAGAGTGCAGAAGAGCTTGCCGCAGGCAAGAAGCACAGCTTTGTTGACTATGGAGCAGACGAACAGGGAGCAGACCTTTATGGTGACTACCTGACAGCAGGTTCGATAGTTATCGACGAACCGACAACTATCGAAGGCAGACGCTGGCCAAAGAACTTTAACAACGCATACTCAGGTCCTCAGACACTGAGATCTGCAATGTCAATGTCCCTTAACACATGTGCCGTAAAAGTTTTAATGCAGGTTGGTGAACAGTATTCAGCTGACATGCTCAAGAAGTTCGGAGTTACTACTCTCGTAGAGGAAAACGGCTCAGACATAAACCTTGCAGCCCTTGCGCTAGGAGGTATGACTAACGGTGTTACAACACTTGACATGGCCTCTGCTTACACTACATTCCCTAACAACGGAACAAAAAAAGACCCTATCTGCTACACTAAGGTTGAAGACAGAGAAGGCAATGTTATACTGACAAAAGAAAACAAATCACATAAGGTACTTGATCCTGGTGTTGCATGGATTATGACATCAATGCTTAGAAGCGTTGTCGAAAGAGGTGCTCATGGTGCTGCAATTCCTGGAGTTCCTACAGGAGGAAAAACAGGTACTACTGATAACGAATTCGACCTGTGGTTCGATGGAATCACACCTACATACTCAGCATCCCTTTGGATAGGCAGTGACTATAACCTTGAACTTCAGTCAACAAGCCTTCAGACCGCCGCAGTATGGGGAAGAATTATGTCACAGATTCCTGGAGCGTGTGCAAAAGGTTCATTTGCAGCAATGCCAGGAAATGTAATAAGCTCAGGCGGTGAATACTTCATCGCAGGTACTGAATCAGGAAGATCAGATATCAACAAACTAAAAGAAAAAGTTGTTGTCTGCGTAGACTCAGGAATGCTTGCAACACCAGACTGTAAGCATACTCAGGAAAAGGAATTCTCCAAATATGGAGACGAAAATACAAAAGCTCCTAAGTACTACTGTAATCTACATAACAGCGATGTAAATAAGTACCCTATCAAGCCGGGAACTACCCTTGCACCGCAGCCAAAGCCTGAACCAGAAGAACCTGAGGAGCCAGAGGAACCGGAAGAACCAGATAAACCTGAAAAACCAAATCCAAATCCTCAGCCGGAAAATCCAGCTGCACTGTCATATGGTTCTGACAGAAAAAGATAAACTGAAAACAGAAAATCAGATACTAAAAAACCACCGATTTACGGTGGTTTTTTGATTGGCTTTCTAAACTATCGTATGGCTATGCATTTCAAATATTTGTCTGCATTCACCCTATATCCTATCCAATTATTTCCTTGAAGTCTTTTACTCTTTTTTCAACATCATCAGCCTTAAATACTGCAGAACCTGCAACAAACATATCAACTCCGCAGTCTTTTAGCATCTTTGCATTATCTAGTGTAACGCCTCCATCAACTTCAATTATATAATCTAGATTTTTCTCACGTCTTATTTTATCAAGCTGTTTTATCTTTTCGCATGCAACAGGAATGAACTTCTGTCCTCCAAATCCAGGATTAACAGACATTATAAGTACAAGATCAATATCCTCTAGAACACATTCGAGAGTTGAAACAGGTGTCGCAGGATTTAGCGCAACTCCAGCTTTCTTTCCTGTCATTTTTATCTTCTGAATGCTTCTATGAAGGTGAGTTACAGCTTCCTGATGAATTACTATAAACTCTGTTTTTTCTGTAACAAAATCATCGATATACTGGTCAGGATTTTCTATCATCAAATGAACATCATAAGGTGCCGTATCAAGCTTATCAAGCGACTTCATTACAGCACTTCCAAAGCTTATATTCGGTACAAAATGACCGTCCATAACATCTATATGCAGATAGTCGCATCCTGCTTTGCTTACAAGAACTGTATCCTCACCCAGCTTTGAAAAATCAGCTGACAGTATTGATGGTGCTAGTTTTCCCATTTCATCCTCCTCAGTATTTTTTTCTCTTTCGTATCTCCTCAATGTTTGATACGTATGATTTATAACGTGCCTGCGAAATCTTACCTTCTTCCACAGCCTCTATAACAGCGCAATCCGGTTCTTTGATATGTCTACAGTTATCAAAGCGGCATCCACCGGAATATTTTGCAATTTCCGGATAATAGTCTGCAAGCTCATCTTCTTCTACATCAAGTATATCAAAAGATGTAAATCCCGGCGTATCAAAGACATATCCTCCATGGCTTTCAAACATTTCAACATGCCTTGTAGTATGTTTTCCTCTTGCAGTTTTGGAGCTCACTTTTCCTGTCTCCATGTTAGCCTCAGGTATCAAAAGGTTTATGAGACTCGATTTTCCTACTCCTGATGGACCTGCAAATGCAACCTTAGCCCCCGATATGTAAGGTGCTAGCTCTTCTGTACCCGTTTTTTCCTTTGCACTTGCAAATACAACAGGGTACACATCTGCATACATCCTTTTAATTGATTCCAGAAATTCGCTATCTGCAAGATCAGATTTGTTTATACAAATAACAGCCTCAGTATTATTCTTTTCTGCCATTATGAGAAATCTATCTATTATTTCAAAATTAGGCTTTGGCTTTGCCGCTGCTGCAACGATTATAAATCTATCTACGTTTGCAATCGGAGGTCTTATGAACGAATTTTTTCTTTCGTGAACATCTGTAATTACAGAGTCACCGTCATCTCTTATCTCAATATCTACGCTGTCGCCTACAGCCAGCGTAAAACCGTCTCTCTTAAGCGCTCCACGGCCTTTTGCTCTAAATATACCATCAGTGGTTTTTACATAGTAAAAACCACCGATTCCTTTAATTATTATTCCTGTCATATTCACTCACCTACTGGGCTCCATTTTCCTCTGGCTGTGGCTGAGGTTCTGGTTCTGGTTCAGGTTCTGGTGCCCTATCTTTTGCTACAGTAATATTGATAGCTGTACCTTTTTCAAGTTCAGTTCCCTCTGAATACTGCTGTTCCATTACAAATCCTGCTTTGTAAACGTTACTTTCGCCAAATATGATTTCACCTACTGAGAATCCGCTCTGAGCAAGTTTTGCTTTTGCATCTTCTAGACTCAGACCTACTATTCTAGGAACCTTTGGCTTTGATGAACCCTTACTTACTACGATATCAACTCTTGTACCTTCTTTCGCAGCAGTTCCTGGTGCAGGTGACTGCTCGATAATGATACCTTCAGGAGAATCACTTTCCTTATAGTCGACACTTCCAAGTCTATATCCGTACTGCTCAAGAAGGCTTTCTATTTCAGCCTCGGATGTAAACTGGCTGTTTACAAGACTAGGAACTACTCCCTTCTTTTCTCCGCCACTTAAGTTAACTGTAACAGTTCTACCTTCTCTTACCATTGTTCCTTTTAGAGGAGTCTGAGATACAACGCATCCTTCTTCTACATCAGTACTTGGTACCTCGTCACCTTTTTTGATTTTTAGACCAACTTCCTCAAGCTCGTATTCTGCTTCCTCGTATGTCATGCCCTTAAGGTCTGGAACCTCTACTTCAGCTCCGCCACCTATGATTCCCATAGCATAAAGCACTCCAAATACAGCTGCAATTACGACAGCTCCTATACCACATCCGATAAGAATCTTCTTTTTCTTTGCATGGTCAGTCTTCTTATTTTTATTTTTGTTTTTCTTCTTTGAAGGCTTATCTTCTCCAAGTAGCTTTGCAAGCTCATCATCTGTCTCATCTTCATCTGCAGGGCTCTCTGCTGCGAAAACATGATCTCCCACTACCTTAGAAATGAACTCAATATTTTCTAGATCTTCGATAAACTGATCTGCTGTCTTATATCTGTTTGAAGGAAGCTTATCAGTAGCCTTCATTACAGCCTTTTCTAGTGTAGGAGGAATTCCTCTAACAAACTTTGAAGGTGGATCGATGTCGTTATTTATATGCATTAGAGCAACCTGAATTGCATTGTCACCATCAAATGGAACTCTTCCTGTAAGCATTTCGTACAGAACTATTCCAAGAGAATAGATATCTGATCTTGCATCTACGCTTGCTCCCTTTGCCTGCTCTGGTGAGAAATAGTGAACTGAGCCCATAATCTTATTTGAGTCAGCTACTACTGTTGATGTGCTTACTGCCTTTGCTATACCAAAATCAGCAAGCTTTGCAACACCCTCTCTTGTTATCATGATATTGTGAGGCTTTACGTCTCTATGAATTATATTGTTTCTATGAGCAAGGCTCAAAGCTGATGCTACCTGTTTTGTTATTTCAATAGCAGTCTTATAGTCAAGAGGCGCCTTCTCCTCGATAATTTCACTTAGAGGTCTTCCATCAATAAGCTCCATAACGATATAGTTGATGTTTCCTTCCTTGCCCACATCGTAAATGCTTACTATGTTAGGATGCTGAAGCTGTGCCGCCGCCTGTGACTCTCTCTTGAAATTTTCAACAAACTGTTCATCCTTTGTAAATTCAGGACGTAGAATTTTGATTGCAACATATCTGTTAAGCAATCTACATTTTGCTTTGTACACTATGGCCATTCCGCCTTCGCCGATTTTCTCAATCAGCTCATATCTTCCTGCCAGCAATTTACTCATTTATATCTTCCTCCATAATTTTTATGCACACTACAGTTATATTATCTCTTCCGCCGTTTGCATTTGCCTTTTCAACAAAGTCATCGCAAAGCTCCTGCATAGAGCTATGCTTTGAGATAAGCGCTTCCATATTTGCTTTTTCTATCTCACCATAAAGTCCGTCAGTGCACATGAGAATTATATCTCCGGCCTTGAGTTTGACCTTGAAAAAGTCAACATCAATGGTCGTTTCAGCACCGATAGCCCTTGTAATCATGTGACGCTGTTCATGGTTTTCCGCTTCCTTCTCAGTTATTATTCCCTGTTTAAGCAAAGTATTTACATATGTGTGATCATCTGTAATCTGCGTTAAAATTTTATTTCTATAAACATAGGCTCTGCTGTCACCTACATTTAGAATATACAAATCATTTCTGAATACGTATGCCGCTACCATCGTAGTAGCCATGCCGTGATTGGCTTCTTCTTTCTGCGACGAATCAAAGACCTTGTGGTTGACGTCTTTTATGCACCTTAGAAAATAGTCTCTAATGTCTTCTTTTTCTCGAAGTTCATACAGAGGGTTTATCAAAATATATTCGGCCACCTCATTTACTGCCGTGCGGCTTGCGACCTCTCCGGAATTACCGCCGCCTACTCCGTCTGCCACAACAAAGACATTGCTCTTTTGCATTACTAGGCATGCATCCTCGTTATTTGCCCGTCTTACGCCTTTGTCCGTCCTGTATCCGACATCCATTAAGCCTTGCCTCCTGTCCGGCTAATTTTTTCAATTAATGCTACATAAAATCCGTCACAGCCGTCGCTTCCTGGAAGTAGCTGCCTTTGAAAAAAAAGCCTGAAATTACCATTCCCTGACAGAAAATCACTTACAACATTCTGATTTTCTATCTCATTAATCGTACATGTGCTGTAAACCAGCCTACCGCCTTCTTTCAGATATTTTCCGGCATTTTCCAGTATTTTTAACTGCTTTTCTGCCAGATGCCTGAAGTTGTCTTTATTTTCTTTGTATTTAATTTCCGGTTTTCTTCTGATTACCCCAAGTCCCGAGCAAGGAACGTCCGCAAGAATCATATCTGCAGACTCTGCAAGCTCATCATTATATTCGGTTCCATCCTGAAGTACTGTAGTTACAATATCGATTCCAAGTCTTTCGGCCTGCTTATCTATTAGATTTAGCTTATGATTATATATATCAGCAGCAATCACTCTGCCTCGATTTCCCATAATTTCAGCCATAGCCAAAGTCTTTCCTCCAGGAGCTGCACACATATCTATTACAGTGCAACCTTCTTCTGGTGCAAGAACCTCAGCCGCATAAGAAGACTCTTCATTTTGAATTGAGCATAGACCATCAGAATAAAACCTAGAATCTACAATCCCGCTTCCTTCTATACTGCATGATCCTGTTGAAATCTCAGACTTTTCTGGTCTGAAACCTTCCTGTTCGAGCAAATCAATAAGCTCATCTATATCACATTTTAGCCTGTTTGCTCTAAGCGTCGTCTTTGGTGATGTATTGCTAAATGAAAGAACTGCCTCTGTCTCTTCACTTCCTAGTTGCTCAAGCCACATTTTGACAATCGCAGGATTACAGGAATATTTTACAGATAAATATCTGCATTCATCCTCTTCTCTTTCCGGTAGAGATAGCGAGTCTCTCTTTTTCAGAAAGCTTCTTAATACGCCATTAACAAAACCATCTCTTCCTTTTGCAACTTTTCTTGCTAGGGATACAGTTTCGTTTACTGCCGCATAATCAGGAACAGAGTCCATGAAAACTATCTGATACACTCCCATTCTTAGAAGAACGAGCAGACTGCTTTTCACACTTTTTAGTCCACGCGATACAAGGCTGTCTAAAAAATAGTCTATGTATATCCTATTTTCTGTAACCCCATATACGATTTCGCGGACAAAAGCCGGTGAAGGAGGTTTTTCCTCATTTATTATTCTATTAAGTTCTATATTTGAATACGATTTTCTTTTTTCCATAGATAAAAGAACCGTATATGCAGCTTTTCTGTTTAAATCCATATTTCCTCAATTACTTTAATACAGTGCCTATCTCTATTTTGTTTCCTCTTAGAAATGCATCTGAAGCCATTGCCTTTTTACCTGGCATCTGAAGCTTTGTTATTCTAAGAATTCCTGATTTGCAGGCAACATCTATACCCTCAGGTCCTACTGCTATAACGCATCCAGGTTCTTTAGCACTGTTTCCTTCGCAAATTTCTGCACCTCTGATTTTCATGGTGGCATCGTTATATTTGCAGAATGCTCCAGGCCAAGAATCAAAGGCTCTTACCTGTCTTTCTATCTCCTCAGCAGTTTTGTTTTCGAAATCAATTCTGCCGTCTTCTTTTCTGATCATCCCTACATAATTTGCAAGTCTGTCATCCTGTTTTTCCGGTGTAATCTCACCATTTTCTATTAGAGGCAGAGTCTTTACAAGAAGCTCTGCACCTATTTTGCCAAGCTCATCATGAAGAACGTCAGCTGTCATTCCTTCTATATTTATTTCAGCTTTTGAAAGCATGTCACCTGTATCAAGTCCTTCTGCCATCTGCATTATAGTTACACCGCTTGTTTTCTCTCCGTCCAAAATAACATGCTGTATAGGTGAAGCACCTCTGTACTTTGGAAGAAGTGAAGCATGAACGTTAATACATCCAAAGCGCGGAAGCTCAAGTATTTCTTTTGGTATAATCTGTCCATAAGCAGCTACGACAATTATATCAGGACCATACTCTCTGAGCTTATCCATGACTTCTTCATTTCCCTTTACCTTCTCCGGCTGAATTACCTCAATTCCGTGCTCAAGAGCAAGAGCCTTTACAGGTGTTACTGTAACTTTTCCACGGTTTCTTGCTTTGTCAGGCTGAGTGAAAACATATCCTATTTCAAGGTCTGCCTTTATCATGGCATCTAAAATCATCATAGCAAAATCAGGAGTTCCCATAAATACGGTTTTCATTTGCAATCCCCCTTTTTACTGCTCTTCAAGATCTTTTTCGCTTATTACGTTTTCTGCTTTATCTGTATATAAAATACCATCAAGATGGTCATTTTCATGACACATTACACGAGCATGAAATCCCTCGAAATCGTAAACCTGCTCATTTCCGTCAAGGTCAAGAGCCTTTATCTTTATTTTTTCTGGTCTTTCCACTGTTCCTAGATATCCAGGAACAGATAGACATCCTTCCATATCCTTCTGTGAACCTTCAGCCTCCAAGATTTCTGGATTAATCATATAATAAAGCTCACCAGGTACAGGTTCTGCAACAAACATTCTTCTCATGATACCAATCTGAGGTGCTGCAAGGCCTACACCCATTTCTTCTCTCATAGTCTCTACCATATCTTCCATATTCTGTCTTATACGGTCAGTAACCTCACTAA
The DNA here is from genome assembly GCA_963558075.1 of uncultured Clostridia bacterium. Taxonomy (GTDB): domain Bacteria; phylum Bacillota; class Clostridia; order Peptostreptococcales; family Anaerovoracaceae; genus CALHKP01. The sequence continues at coordinate 10,710 of CAUWFN010000044.1, forward strand.
TTTCTCTGCATTTTTTTCTAAGAATCGGATCGCCTTCCGTTACAACTTTTCTTAATGCCATTTTTTACCTCCTAAAACGAACTATACGGATTCACATCTATTATCAAAGATATGTCATCCCTGTTCTTAAGTATTCTTCTGTTAAAATTTCTAAGATAATATATATATTTATTTCTATCGCCCTTTTGCGATTTAATCAGTATATAGTATCTAAAGCTATCATTTCCTTTGAAATTAAACGACAGCTTAGGCTTGAAAATACAGCTGTTTTCTGTTATATCTGCAGAAAGCAGGTATTCCCTACACTCAGATGCATATCTTACTGCTAGGCTTTCGTCCTTTGATGTAAACTCTGCCATTATCAAATCTGCAAAAGGTGGGTAACTCATAAGTTCTCTATGCTGTATCTCCGTCCGAAAAAAACTATCATAGTCATATTCAGCTGCCGCTTTTATTGCAAAATTATCTGGGTTATAAGTCTGCACAACGACCTTTCCCTGATTGTCACCTCGCCCCGCGCGTCCTGCAACCTGAGTTACAAGCTGAAACGTACGCTCAGTAGATCTATAATCTGGAATATTAAGGCTTGCATCTGCTGCAATTACACCTACAAGACCCACATTTTTAAAATCGAGTCCCTTTGCAACAAGCTGCGTTCCTATAAGTATTTCAGTCTTCTTCTTAGAAAAACTGCTAAGAATTTTGTTTATTTCGCGGTTATTTTTCGCACTATCAAGATCAAAGCGCCCTACCGTATAATCCGGAAACATCTCTTGCGTAAACTCTTCTACTTTTTCTGTTCCGACGCCAAAATATTTTATATATTTACTTCCGCACTCGGGACACTCCGATGGAAGAGGAAACTTCCTTCCGCAGTAGTGACACATCACAGCATTATCCTTCTTGTGATATGTGAGAGAAATTCCGCACTCTTTGCAGGTCAAAACTTCCCCGCATTCCCTGCATGATATAAAAGTTGAATATCCTCGTCTGTTTAAAAACAATATAACCTGCTGCCCAGACTCGAGAGTCTCTGATATTCTTCTATAAAGGAGATCACTAAAAACAGTTCTGTTTCCACATTTTAGCTCTTCCCTCATGTCGACGATTTCCACCTCGGGCATGCTGTTACCGTTATATCTTTCTTTAAGCTCTATGAGCTTATATATGCCTTCTTTGCTTCTCTGATACGAAACAACCGAAGGTGTTGCGCTTCCGAGAATAAGAACGCCGTCGTAATACTTAGAACGCTTATAGGCGATATCAACTGTCTCATACTTTGGAGTCTGGTCTGATTTATATGTGGCCTCGTGCTCCTCGTCCATAATGATTACGCCGATATTCTCAAGGGGGGCAAATACACCAAGCCTAGCTCCTATGACAATCTTTGCCTCTCCTCGCCTGATTCTCACCCACTCATCAAAGCGCTCACGCATCGTAAGCTTACTATGAAGTATTGCAATATTATCTGCTCCAAACCTTGCAATAAACCTATCGGTAATTTGCCTTGTCAGCGCAATTTCTGGAACAAGCATAAGAGCAGTTTTTCCTTTTGACAAAGCTTTTGCTATCGACTGCATGTAAACTTCTGTTTTTCCGCTTCCCGTAACACCGTGAATCAGAAAACTTTCATGCTTTTCATTTTCCATCGCCTCTGCAATTTTCTTGCAGGCCTCACTCTGCTCTTCTGTAAGTTCCTCTATATTAAGATTTTCTCCTGTCATATCCTTGAGGGGCTTTTTTTCTTTTCCTTCCTTTGCAGGTTTTCCTTTCGGAACAAAACACCTCACCGCGTCATAATATTTTATTCCGTATCTTTGACACATCCACCTTGTGGTTTCTATCATCTCCTCATTAAGTGAAAGTACCTCATCTACGGAAAGAATTTCTTTGATCTTTGACTCATCACAGTCCGGCACCACATCCGTCTCAAAAACATATCCTCTAATTTCTTTGTTTTTGGAATTGAATGACACGCTTACAAGATCTCCGACCTTTATGGAGTCATCTGCTTTATATGTAAAGAGAGAATCCGTAAACCGGCTGTTTTTGTCTATTACTACATTTACATATTTCACAATTGCCTCCTGTCAGCTAAATAAGCTGTGCTCTTCCTTCTGATACTACAGCAGGAAGATGTTGTTTCTTCTGCATTCTATGTCCATTTCCTCAGGCCATACTGATACCTGCACTTCTCCAATATGAGCCTTGCGCAGGAAGAACATACAAAGTCTACTCTGTCCTATTCCTCCTCCAATTGAGTAAGGAAGCTCGTTGTTCAGTACTGCCTTCTGGAATGCATACTCTCTTCTCTCATCTGCTCCTGCAAGTGTAAGCTGTCTGTCCATAGCCTCTGCGTCAACTCTAATACCCATAGATGAAACTTCAAATGCCATATCAAGTACATCGTTCCACAGAATAATGTCTCCGTTAAGTTCCCAGTCATCGTAGTCAGGTGAACGTCCGTCATGAGGCTCTCCTGAGTTCAGTTTTCCACCGATTTTTTCGATGAAAACTGCTCCGTGAGCTTTAGTTATTAGGTTTTCTCTTTCCTTTGGAGTCTTGTCAGGGTAAAGATCCTCAAGCTCCTGAGTTGTTATGAAATAAATCTCGTTTGGAATTTCTGTCTGAACTTCCCTATAAAGTCTGTTTACATAATCTCCGAGATTTTTGATTGCATTGTAAATAGTTGTAACAGTCTCATGTAAATACTCTGTAGTTCTCTGATCCTTTGTTATAACCTTTTCCCAGTCCCACTGGTCTACGTAGATTGAATGAATATTGTCAAGATCCTCATCTCTTCTGATTGCATTCATGTCAGTATAAAGTCCGTGACCTGGTTTGATTCCGTATTTACCAAGAGCCATTCTCTTCCACTTTGCAAGTGACTGAACAATTTCTACTTTTCTTTCGTCCATGTCCTTAAGCGTAAAATCAACTCTTCTCTCAAATCCGTTCAGATTGTCATTTAGTCCGCTTTCCGGAATAACAAACAGCGGTGCTGAAACTCGTCTGAGATTCAGACCGTAAGCCAGCTCCTGCTGGAAGTAGTCTTTGATTTTTTTGATTGCCCTTTGTGTTTCCAGCGGCGGTATTAGCGGTTTGTAATTTTCTGGTTTGATTAAATAAGACATCTGTTTCTCCTTTGTTTTTATATATTATCTATTGCTTTTGATTTATATCCTAGCGTTTTGAGTACTCACAGCCACAGTAATTCTGGCGGTACAGCTCATGCTCCTTAGAAAGCTCTATGCTTCTTTGGAAGCCCGCCTTTTTCTTGAAATCCATATCAAGAAACTCTATTCCTTCGGCTTCTGCGATTTCATTTCCAAGTTCAGAAATCAATTTGTAATTCTTGTGAGGGCTGACTGTAAGTGTCGTTGCAAACATATCAAAATCGTGCTTTTTTCCGTATTTTGCCGTACCTGTCAGTCTCTGGCGAAAGCATACCGTGCAGCGTTTTCCACCTTCCGGTTCAGACGCATACTCAGATGCAATATCAAAGTATTCCCTCGGATCGTAACTGCCTTCAATAAATTTGATCTTTGTATTGAAAGGATTGTCCTCGTTGAACTCGTTTATATACTTTATCTGATTCTTCTTTCGAAGCTCATATTCCTCGCTATCTGTTATGCATGGATTATAAAAGAACACACTTATATTGTAATCCGGCGCCAGTCTCTCTATTACAGACGTACTACATGGTCCGCAGCAGCTGTGCAAAATGAGCCTCGGCTTTGTTATATTAAAATCAATATTTTCACAGATATCGCAGGCCGATCCACTGCTGATTCCGCCTCCGTTAACGACTGTATGAATGCACTCTTTTCCCATCATCGCCACTCCTTATTGACTAAACTTGTGCCATTGTATAATATATTAGTATAACATAATAGACGTTCAAATTAAAGGGGTTTAGAATGAATCAAAACATTAATTCAATCAGTTCATACCTGAAAAATCACTTCGGATCAAAGACTGTCAAACTGTCTCTTGACGGCGGTTTCACATGTCCTAACCGAGATGGAAAAAAGGGCTACGGAGGCTGTCTTTTTTGTTCCGAATCAGGCAGCGGAGACACGGCCTCAAATATAGAAGATCAGATACGTCTTCTCTCTGATAAATGGCCAAATGCAAACTATATAGCATACTTTCAAAATCACACAAATACATATGCTCCCGTAGAGGAGCTTCGCGAAAAATACCAAAAAGCACTAGATCATCCTATGATTTCCGGAATTGCCATAGCAACAAGGCCTGACTGCCTTGGAGATGATGTCCTTGACCTTCTTTCGGAAATAAACGAAAACAATTTCATGTGGGTTGAGCTTGGGCTTCAAACTATTCACGACGAAACATCAAAGAAAATGAACATCGGCTACACGCTTTCTGAATTCGATAGAGCTATCTCAGAGCTTAACAAGCGAAATATCAAAACGGTAGTTCATCTAATTCTTGGTCTCCCGGGAGAAACTCGCGATGACATGGTTCAGTCGGTAAAGTACGTATGTGCAAGCGGTGCATGGGGTCTTAAGCTACATCTTCTAAATGTAGTAAAAGGCTCGCAAATGGCAACTCTTTATCCTGACTACAACTCTTTTGATTCTCTTGAATCTTACGTAAATTTTGTATGTGATTTAATAGAGATAATACCACCGGAAATTGTAATTCACAGGCTAACTGCCGATGCTCCAAGAAAAATTTTGATGACTCCCGAGTGGAGCTACAAAAAACGAACAATTTTAAATGGCATTCACAACGAGCTCAGAAGAAGGGGATCGTATCAGGGATGCAAACTCAAGGAAAATAATGCATAGATAATAACTGGAGTAAATATGGCAAAGAAAAAAGAAGATAAGACAAATGTTATGCGAATACTCGATCAGCACAAAATTCCCTACGAGCATTATTGCTATGTGAACTCAGGTGCTGTAAGCGGAGTCGATGTAGCAAAGGCTATGAATCAGGATCCTGTATCCGTTTTCAAAACCCTTGTTACAGTAGGTAAATCCAAGACGAACTACGTTTTCGTTATTCCTGTCGAAAAAGAACTTGATCTAAAAAAAGCAGCAAAGGCCGCCGGCGAAAAATCTATCGAAATGATAAAATCAAAAGAGCTGCTGCCCCTCACAGGCTATATACATGGCGGATGCTCTCCAATAGGAATGAAAAAAAGTTTTGCAACTTTTGTGGATGACTCTGCAAATAATCTTGATACAATCATCTACAGTGCCGGAAAAATCGGGTATCAAGTAGAAACTACACTAGAAGATTTAAG